>JAFWCS010000275.1 GCA_017534365.1 Clostridia bacterium
GAGGCCCGCACGGGATGTGCGGGCCTCGCTGCGTTATCTTAGATCGTGCCGGTGACAGTCAGGACCGTCAGACCAGCGCGAAGGTGTAATTTGCGTTCGGATACCAGTTGCCGGTCAGATAGTTGATCGGGCGGAAGTTGACGTGGTCGCGATAGACCTCCAGCTGACCGCCGAGACCGGACCAGGTGATGCCGTACCAGTTGACGATGCCGTAGCAGGGCAGGCTGATATAGGTCACGCCGTTGACCTGCTCCGCGATGGGCATATCGTATTTTTCGCCGATCACCTCCGCGCGCACGCCGCCGTGCATGTGGCCGCTGATGTAGAAGACGTTCGGATATTTTTCAAGGATCTCTTTGACCGGGTAGTCCTCCGGCGTGATGCCGCTGTCACCGCCCCAGATCGTATTCTCGCCGTTGATGCCGTCGAGCGCCCAGTGGCAGCAGACGAAGACCGGGCCGCCGTTTGCCGTGCCCTCGGCCAGCTCGCGGTCGAGGAAATCCAGCTGCTCGGGCGTCATGCTGATCGCGTCCCAATGGCCGCCGTCGATCACCTCGTCGCCCAGCACGATGAATTTGTAGCCCTTGATCGTTTCGCTGTAGTAATTTGTCGTCAGATCGCGGCCGCCGTAATCATTATAATATTTGATCACGTTGGCCAGGCATTCCTCGCGGGTCAGGTCGGTTTTGTCACGGTCACCCGCGTGGCCGATGTCGTGGTTGCCGGCGACGGTGATCACCTGCGCGGGGGCGTATTCCCTGATGATCTCATAGTATTTTGCCAGCGACGGCTCGTCCGCGTAGTTCGTCAGATCGCCCGCGACGACGATCGCGTCCACCGGCGTTTTCGATCTGCTCATGCGCCGGAAGCCCTGCTTGATGAAGCCGGAACGGAAGGGGAATTCCGCCTCGATGTGGGTGTCGGAGATCATCTCGACGTTCAAAAGGCAGTCCGGCTCCTTGACGTCCATGACCGGCAGGTCGATCCCTTTGTATGGGATCAGCGTCACGAACAGCGCGAGCAGAAACACCTTGGCGTGATAGAAGAATTCAGCGGCAGTCATAGCAACTCCTCCTTATATTACTGATACTATCATAATCATAATAGCGCAGCGCCGGCAAAAAATCAAGGGGGAAATTTCCCGGCGGAGAAGGGTTTACACCCAGCGCGCGATCCTGTATACTTGAAATGAAAAAAAGAGACGGCGCGCGTCCGGTTCCCGGCAATCGCCGGCGCGCCGACGCCGCGCAAAAAATAATTCCGTTACTTTTTTCATTTTGCCCGACTACAGGGTGAAGGACATTTTCACGAAAGGAGGCGGGAGCATGACGCAAAAGAAAGCGGCGGATGCGCTCGTGGAGCAGTGCTGTCAGGCGTATCGCGTGAAGCTGTTCAACTACTGTCTCTCCCGTCTGGACGGCGCGCGGGAGGCTGCAGACGACTGCGTGCAGGAGGCCTTTCTTGTCCTGTACCGTACCTTGCGCAGCGGCGAGACCGTTGCGCACCCGCAGGCGTTCCTTTATCGCACGGCGGATCAGTTCGTCAAGCGGCAGCGGCAGCAGCAGGCGATTGCCGCGCGGCGAGAGCTGCCGCTCACGCAGGTCGAGGATCGCGGGGCATCCGCGCTGCCGGCGGATGACCGGCTGGCGCTGATTGACTACGACGCCCTTGCCGCGGCGCTGGTGCAAACGCTCAGCCCGGAGGAACAGACGCTCTATGAACGGCGCTATGTGCGCCGGGAGCGCGTGGAGGCCATAGCGCAGGAGCTGCAGATCTCGCGTCCGGCCGCCTCGATGCGTCTGATGCGGCTGCGCGAAAAAATCATACAACTGGTAAAACAGATGGATATGGATCAGGAAGGAGTGTGAGACTGTGATAACCGTGACGAAAGCCCATTTGAACCACCCGGATTTTGACGCCGATTTCGTGCGGCGGGAAATCGAAGCGCTCGAAGCGCTCATGGATGCAGAGCTGGAAAAAGGCGACGCGGCGGATTTTGATCTGATCGACGCCTGCGCGGATGCGGTCAACGCGCTGCGCAGCGGCGCGGAAACGGCGGCGCTGCCGCCGACCTCACACAAAGCGTTTCTGCGGGCGATCGGCGTGCGCCGGGGCGACGGCGCGCGGATCGCGCTGGCCGCGGGCATTGCGGCGGCGCTGCTGCTTGCGGCAGTGTCCCAGCTGCGCACGAGCGAAGAGATCACCGTTGCAAAGGCTGTGTCCCAGAAGATTGCGGCGCTGTTCACACAGGAGCCGTTGATCATGGAGGAAACGACTGCTGCGCCCGTGCCGGCAACAACCGCCCCGGCAACGGAACCGACGACAGCCGCGCCGACCGTGACCGGCATTCGCGTGACGACCGGCGTCGACTGGAAAACGGAGTACGCGGTCGGCGAGCCGTTCAGCGCCGACGGGCTGACCGTGACCGCCCTGCTCTCGGACGGCACGGAACAGCAGGCGGAATTCAGCGTCACGGTTGCCGATGATTTCGGCAAGGCGGCCGGCGACGCCGACGTCACCGTCACTGCGGCAGGGCTGACAGAAACGCTTTCTGTGCGGGTGCTCGATACGGTCGAGACCCCGAAACTCAATTCGATTTACGCAGTTTTCCCGGAGGACTTTGATTTCACGGTTGCGGACGCTTCCGCGCCGGATCTGACCGGGATGAAAGTCTACGCCGTCTACAGCAACGGCGACGAACAGCCGCTGACGGCGGCGGATTACACCGTAACTTATGACGACGTCTCGCAGGGACGCGAGACAAAAACGATGGTGACGCTGGCCTATGAAGACTGCGAAGCGTCCTTCATCTTAACACAGGAAAGGAAGGGATGACCGTGAAACGCAGAATACTTTCCATCATTTTCTGCCTTGCGCTGCTGCTGCAAAGCGGTGCGCTGCTCGCGCAGGCCGCGCCGGCGCAGGCGCAGCCGGCGCAGGCGACCGCAGCCGCCACGGAGCGCTCGACTGCGGCGCTGGGCAACGACGTGCACGTCAGCGGCGACTGGGTGTATTACGCGGACCGGGAATCCGGCCGCTTTCCGGATCGCATACTGATCGTCAAATATACCGGCAGCGCGACGGACGTCACCGTGCCGGAAACGATCGACGGCTACACCGTCGGCCAGATCGGGCCCTATGCGTTTTCGCCGGACGCCGGTCTGCCGAGCTATTACGATATGCTGCAGAACAGTCACGATTATACGTTCTCCATGCCGCAGAATCCCGCCATGACGCAGCTGCGCAGCGTGACGGTGCCCGGCACGGTCTGGCGCATCGGTATGCACGCCTTCGACCGCTGTGCCGCACTGGAAACGGTGCAGCTCAGCGAAGGCCTGGAGGAGATTCAGCCCTATGCGTTTTTCAACTGCCCGCATTTGACCGCGCTCGATCTGCCGACGACGCTCACCATGCTGTTGACAAACTTCGCCGCCACCGGCATTTCGGAAATCGTCGTGCCCGCATCGTCGGATCCCTATTATGATCAGCTTCAGGTATTCGGCCACGAGGGCTTGGCCAGACGCACCGGCGTGAACCGCATGGTCATTGAAAAGAACAACGTCACGGCACCGTCGGTCGGTTTGCCGTCCGAGGTGATTTTTGAAGGTGATGTGAGCTGTTATTACAGTCTCGGTGCAGCGGTCGGCAGCATCTTCGGGGAACCGGATACGATCGTTTTCCGCAAGGGCGGTGCGCCCGGCGTTGTTCCGTACATCGGCATGATGCCGCTCGACGGCGGCCACTATATCCGGCACACCGACCCGGACGGCGGCCTTCGGTTTGATCACACCTCTGCCGTGCCGCCGCTGACGTCTGGCGACTGGCAGTATCTGGTGAACAGCTGCGATGAAGCCGTGCTGACCGGCTACACCGGCAGCGCGACCGCGCTGACCCTGCCGACCGAAATTGACGGACTGCCCGTGACGGCAGTCGGTGATTACGCCTTTTCCGAGAACAAGACGCTCGCGCAGGTGACCGTGCCTGCTGGAATCACGGAGATTCGCAGCGGCGCGTTCCGCGGCTGCACGGCGCTCGCGCAGATCGCGCTGCCGGAGAGTGTCACCGCCATCGGCACGGACGCCTTTGCGTTCACGGCAATTCTGTCCGTCACCCTGCCCCAGGGCTTGACGAAGCTTGGCGCCTGCGCGTTTGAATACTGCGCGCAGCTGCAGCAGATCGCGCTGCCGGCCGGCGTGACCCGGCTCGGCGCCGGCACCTTCGCCGCATGCGCATCGCTGACAAGCGTCACTTTGCCTGCCGGCCTGACCGTGATCGGCGCAAGCTGCTTTGCCGATACGACGGCGCTCACGTCGATCGACCTGCCCGCCGGGCTGGAAGTGATCCACGTCAACGCCTTTGCGCAGAGCGGACTGCAGTCCGTCGCGCTCAGCCCCGCGCTGCGGTTCCTCGGGCCGCAGGCGTTTCGGGGGAGCGCACTCGAGACTGCGACGCTGCGCGGCAGCAGCCTGCGCCTGCAGGCGGAAACCTTCAGGGATTGCGCCGCGCTGCAGGATCTGACGATCGCTGCGGGCGTTGTGGCAATCGAGCAGAACGTGTTTCTCGACTGCGCCGGCCTGACCGACGTAACGATCGGCACAGACGTCAGCTATCTTCATAACGCCGCGTTTTCCGGCACGGCGATCCGCACGCTGCAATTCAACGCGATTGACTGTGAAACCAACAACATGATCACCCTTGCCTCCATCAAATCACAGTTGACGCCGGCGCATCTGTCCGCCTATGCGTCCCCGTTCAGGGGCTGCCCGCTGGAAAGCGTGACCGTCGGCCCGCAGGTGCGCAGGATCGGCATCGGCATGTTCAAGGATCAGACCGCGCTTACGCGGATCACGCTGCCCGCGAGCGTTTATGTGGTGGAGGAAATGGCCTTCTGCGGCTGCTCGCATCTTCAGAGCGTGCAGTGGTATGCGCCGATCCGCTACGTCAAAGCCGCGGCGTTCTGGTACTGCGACGCGCTGCGGAACTTCAACTTCGTGCTTCTGACCTTTGCGGATCTGCGCGCCTTCGCCTACACGAGCTTTGAAAGTCTGCAGCTCGGTGCGACTGCCGAAGTGCCGTCCGGCGGGCCGCGCCTTGCGCCGGCACTGCGCGCACAGACGGTGGAAGACGACTTGCCGGCAGCCGAACCGATCACCGCCGTGCCCGAGCAGGGTTTCATGGATTGCGACAGTCTGGAAACGGTCGGCGTCGGCGGCAGCATCGAAACGATCGGCCCGCAGGCCTTCGCGGACTGTGACAACCTGGAAACCGCCGTCATTTCCGACAGCGTGACCGAGATCGCGCCGGACGCCTTCCTCCGTTGCCCGAAGCTGACCATCGTTTGCATGGCAAACTCTTATGCACACGCTTACGCGCTTGCGCAGGGAATCCCCGTGACCACGCTCGTGATCGCGCCGATCCCGAATCAGATCTACACCGGTCGGGCGATCACGCCGCCGGTCGAGGTCTCCTGCAGCGGCAGGCAGCTCACGCAGGCCGCGGATTTCAGTGTTGCCTATGCCGACAACATCCAGGTCGGTCAGGCAAAGGTGACGGTCACCGGTCTGGGCGTTTATCAGATGCTCGCGAGCATCGCGCGTTTCACGATTGTCACGCGCAGCATCACCGACGCCGTGATCGTGCAGCCTGTGCCGCAGAATTACACCGGCAGACCGGTGGAGCCGAAGCTGACCGTCGTTTGCAATGGCCGCACGCTGAAGGAAGGCACGGATTACCGGGTATATTATCAGAATAACACAGCAAAGGGTACGGCCACGGCCTACATCGTCGGCCTTGGCAACTATTCCGGCACCGCGCGCGTGGAGTTCGAGATCAAATCCCTCACCGCGGGCCAGTCCTTCTTCAACAGCCTCATTGCCTTCTTCCGCTCGCTTCTCGCCTTTATGCGGCGATAAGCAGCAAAATGCAAATCCTATACCTAAAAAACGCCGCAGGGGAGACCCTGCGGCGTCGCCGTGTGTGAACTGGCCGAACCGGTTTGCAAAATCTTTTTGAATTTCCGAAAAAAATGCTTGCATTTTGCAGGAACCTGTGGTATTATACTATTCGCATTTGTGCCGTCAACGGCGGCCGCAGGCGCTGCGGCTCACAAAGACGGGGTTTAATGTCACATCATTAAAGCGGGCGGTCCTCTTTCGGCATCTGCTGTTACGAACGTCTGAAAAAACTTGGAGGTAAAACAGATGGATGCATTAAAACTGATTGCGCAGGATTCTCTCAAGGAGGCCGCGCCCGTGCTCGAGATCGGCGATACCGTTCGCGTGCACGTCAAGATCCGTGAAGGCGAGAAGGAACGTATTCAGGTGTTCGAAGGCACCGTCATCGCCCGCAGAGGTTCCGGCGTGTCCGAGACCTTCACTGTGCGCCGCATCTCCTACGGCGTCGGCGTGGAGCGCGTGTTCCCGTTCCATTCCCCCAATGTTGCAAAGGTGGACGTCGTCAGACACGGCCGCATTCGCAGAAGCAAGCTCTATTATCTCAGAGACAGAGTTGGCAAGGCTGCGAAGGTCAAGGAGCAGATCAGATAACAACAAGCATTGCGGGTGTAACAATTTTTCGTTGTTACACCCTTTGCTTTCTTTTGGGCAAATCCGTTGATTGGAAGGAGACCGCTTCATGCGCAGGATCGATGAATACTGGGTGATCTTCGATCAGGAAGAAAAAACGAATTTTTTGGTCGGCCTCGGCTTTGACCTCGCCGCCGCGATCAAGGGCGCCGTGATTCTGGTGTTTCTTGTGTTCGCGCTGTGCTTCCGCGTCGTCGGCGTGGAGGGCCCCTCCATGCAGGAAACCCTGCATGATCAGGACTGGCTGGCCGTCACCGGCATGGCCACGCATTACGACCGGGGCGATATCGTCGTGATCACGCAGCCGTGGGAGCGCGGCGTGCCGATCATCAAGCGGATCATCGCCAAGGGCGGCGATACGATCGATGTGAAGCACTGGGAATATCAACATCGTATTTACTAAAAGGAACTGAAGAGACGGATTTTGTCCTTACAAACGAGGAGAAAAGCCTGATTGAAACAGTAAGAAATATGGA
>JAFWCS010000276.1 GCA_017534365.1 Clostridia bacterium
ATCATCGGCCAGGAGATCCGGATGTATCAGGACGAGCCGGACTGGCAGGTCATGTTCAACCTCCTGCGCGCGCTTTATAAATCGCATCCCGTGCGGATCGACATTGCCGGAACGCAGGAATCGATCGCAGAGATCGACGCCGACCTGCTGTATCGGCTGTATGAAACCTTTTATACGCCCGCCAATATGGCGCTGACCGTCGTCGGCGGCGTGGCGCCGGAAACCGTGTTCGCGCTTGTAGACCGCTGCCTGAAAAAGAAAAAAGGCGCGCCCTGTGAGCGCAAATTCGTCCCGGAAAAGCCCGTGCCGGTGCAGTCTTATATCGAGCAGGCGATGTCCGTTTCGGAAAAGCAGTTCCTGCTCGGCTACAAGCTGGATCTGCAGGTCCCGGAGCTGACGCTGGCGGAGGAAACCGCGACCGATATCGCGCTCGAGGCGCTGGTCGGGCGGTCCTCGCCGCTGTTCCGCAAGCTGCTGGATGAAGAACTGATCGATATGGGCTTCGGCGCGGAGCTGTTCTGCGGCCACGGCTACGCCTGCGTAATGTTCGGCGGCGCGAGCCGCGATCCCGAGGCGGCGGCCAAGCTGATCCGCGCGGAGCTGAAAAAGATCCGCAAGCAGGGGCTGGATCCCGAAGCCTTCGAGCGCGCGAAGCGCAAGCTCTACGGCCAGTCCGTCATGTGCTACAACGAAATCGGCGCAACGGCGAATCTGCTGCTCGACCTTTGCCTGGCCGGCGACCCGCCGTTTGCGGAGATCGCGGCCTGCAAGGACGTCACGTGCGAGCAGGCGTCGGCGCGGCTCGCGCTGCTGCAGGAGAAATCCTCCGCGCTGTCCGTGATCGTTCCCATGAAAAAGGAGCCTGCCGATGTCTGATTTTACCGATGTTTATTTTAAAGCGCTGGGCGAGCGCTCGTTTCACGTGGCCTCCACGATCGCGAGCTTTGAGCTGTTCGGGCATCCGATCGAGATCAAATGGTACGGCGCGATCATTGCCTTCGGCTTCCTGCTGGCCGTGCTCTTCGGCGGCCGGATCGCGTGGAAGTGGAAGATCAGCCTGGATAAGATGGTGGACGTGCTCATTTACGGCACGCTGGCCGGCATCGCCGGCGCCCGCCTTTACTACGTTTTTTCCCGCTGGGATTACTACAGTCAGAACCTCGCCGAGATCCCGCAGATCTGGAACGGCGGCCTCGCGATCTACGGCGGGCTGATTGCCGGGCTTCTCGCGGCCTTCGTCGTTTGCAAGGTGCGCAGGCTCAGCATCCCCAACCTGCTGGATATGGCGACCATGAGCTTCCTGATCGGGCAGGGGATCGGCCGCTGGGGCAACTTTACCAATCAGGAGGCCTTCGGCACCAACACCGACGCGCCCTGGGGCATGTGGAGCGAAAAGGTGCGCGAATACATCCTGACGCACCGGTCCTTCTTTGCCGAAAACGGCATCCGGATGGATCCGGATCAATACGTGCATCCGACGTTTCTGTATGAATCGATCTCCTGTCTGGTCGGCTTCGCCGTGCTTTATATCATCCTGCGCAAAGCGCGCAGATTCAGCGGCCAGATGGCGCTGTGCTACGGCGTCTGGTACGGCACGGAGCGCGCGATCGTCGAGGGCCTGCGCACGGACAGCCTCTATATCGCCGGCACGACCCTGCGCATCTCGCAGGTGATCTCCATCGCTCTGGCCGTCGTGTGCGCGATCCTGCTTGTTGCACTATGGATCAGGTATTCGAAGCACCCCAAGCCGATCGACGGCGTCGACTATTTCTCCGAGCAGGAGGAAAAGGCCCGCGCGAAGGAGCTGGAAGCGGGGGAGGCCTGGGTCGAAGCCTGGACGCAGGCAAATGTTGCACATTCGTAAGAATTTCGCAAGGATTTCATGATTTTTATCTGTTAAGATACACATAGAAAGAGGATGATCCCAATGAAGATTGCAGCTGAAAAACTGATTGACGGCAAGCAGATCCGCGACCACCATCTTGCGCTCATGACGCAGGAGGTGGAAGCGCTCAAGGCGCAGGGCGTCGAGCCGGCACTGGCTGTCATCATTGTCGGGCAGGATCCGGCCTCCCGCGTATACGTCAACAATAAAAAGGCCGCCTGCGCCAGGATCGGCGTGCGGTCGGTCGAATATGCGCTGCCGGAGGAAACAACGACGGAAGAGCTGCTGGCGCTGATCGATCAGCTCAACGCGGATGCGTCGATCAACGGCATCCTCTGCCAGCTGCCCGTGCCCCGGCACATCGACGAGAGCGCGGTGCTCGAACGCATCCTGCCCGCCAAGGACGTGGACTGTTTCCACCCCGTCAACGTCGGCCTGCTCTCCGTGGGCAAGGGGAAGCTGATGCCCTGCACGCCGATGGGCGTGATGCAGATGCTCAAGTATCAGGGCGTCGATCCTGCGGGGATGCACTGCGTCGTGCTCGGGCGCAGCAACATCGTCGGTAAACCCATGGCGATGCTCCTGCTCGCATCGAACGCCACGGTCACGGTCTGCCACTCCCGCACGCGGGATCTGCCTTCGATCACGCGGCAGGCGGATCTGCTGGTCGCGGCGGTCGGCAAGCCGAAATTCGTCACCGCCGACATGGTCAAGGACGGCGCGATCGTGATCGACGTCGGCATGGACCGGGATGAAAACGGCAAGCTCTGCGGCGACGTGGATTTCGACGCGGTCGCGCCCAAGGCCTCGCTGATCACGCCCGTGCCCGGCGGTGTGGGCCCGATGACGATCACCATGCTCATGCGCAACACGCTCGCTGCCTGCAAGGCGCAGAACGGGCTGGACTGATACATTATAATAAAGAAAGGGTGTTTGGAATGGAGAAGAAGCTTTATCGCAGCAACACAGACAAAAAGATCTGCGGCGTGCTCGGCGGCCTCGCGGAGTATATCGGTATGGATTCCACCGTGCTGCGCATCGCCTACGTGCTGCTTTCGATCTTTGTGTTCGGCTCCCCGATCATTATTTACATCGTGATGGCGCTGATCATGCCGGAACCGCCCGCGCAGGATCCGCCCTATCAGCAGGCGAATTATACCGATGTGAACGGCCAATAATTTTTTTCAAAATACTGAAAAAAACCTTTGACATCCTTGAAAACCTGTGCTATAATACTTCATGCCGCTTATTCGGGGCGGGCTTGGTATGCCCAAAAACACGGCTGTGTGCCTCAGGCAGCTCACCGGGCTGCGGAATAGCGAGTCTTAAAAAAGGAAGGTTTTCCAAATGTACGCAATCATCGAAACCGGCGGCAAGCAGTACAAAGTAGAGGCGGGCGACGTCGTCTACGTCGAGAAGCTTGACGCAGAAGCAGAAAGCGAATACACCTTTGACAAGGTGATCGCGGTCGGCACCGAGGACGGCATCACCGTCGGCGCGCCCTATGTTGACGGCGCCACCGTGGCGGCGAAGGTCGTCAAGACCGGCAAGGCGAAGAAGATCACGGTCTTCACCTACAAGCCGAAGAAGAACGAAAAGCGCAAGATGGGTCACAGACAGCCTTACACCAAGGTTGAGATCGCGGCCATCAACGCGTAATCTTCCCCGATGATCCGGGCGAAGCTTTTGATCGGTGACCACCGGTTGACCGGCTTTGAGATCCGCGGTCACGCCATGTTCGCCCCGGCGGGGAGCGACGTCGTTTGTGCGGCGGTTTCCTCAGCGGCGTATCTGGCGGCCAACACCATCACCGACGTGCTCGGTGAGCAGGCGCAGGCGCAGGTGACGCAGGGGCGCATGATCGTTCGCCTCGTTTCACCGACGCCGCAAAGCGAAGCCGTCCTGCGAGGATTGGCGATGCATCTGACCGCGCTTTCCAGGCAATACCCCACACATATCAAAGTAATTTACGGAGGTGTACAGAATGCTTCAGATTAACATTCAGCTTTTTGCGCATAAAAAAGGTATGGGTTCCACCCGTAACGGCCGTGATTCCGAATCCAAGCGTCTCGGCGCGAAGAGAGCGGACGGTCAGTTCGTCCTCGCCGGCAACATCCTTGTTCGCCAGAGAGGCACCCACATCCATCCCGGCAACAACGTCGGCATCGGCTCCGATGACACGCTGTTTGCGCTGATTGACGGCACCGTCAAGTTTGAGCGCATGGGCCGCGACCGCAAGAAGGTCAGCGTTTACGCGGTGGAGCAGTAAGCATTACGCAAAAGAATCAGAAAAACAGGGTACAGTTCAAAAGAACCGCACCCTGTTTTTTTGTCGATCAATACAGGGACCATGCCCGCAGTTTCAGATAAACGTCATACACCATGCCGGCGATGCGCTGCAGGAAATTGCCCTGCGCGACGACTTTTGCATTGATGCAGATGCCTTTCACCTGCGTAAACGTGCCGTCGTCGTTGCGGATGGGGGCGGCCACGAGCTGAACGGAATAGACCGTGACCCCTTTTTCACATGTGATCTCAACGTCGCCCGCTTTCAGCGGCTCGGGCAGCGTAAAGCCCGCTGCCGGCGAGAGATCGTAGCTGATGAAGTAGGTCCTGCCCGCGACGATCGGACCGAAGTCCACGGTACCGGCGTAATCCGAAACGGAAACGGCGCCTTCGGCGTGGCAGACGACGTTGTCGGACTGCAGCTCGATCAGCTGCGCCGTATTCTGATATGTCAGCCCGGCGATCGCGCTGTTGAGTTTCACTTTGACGGGCGCGGGCGCGCTCTGCGCCGCGGCGGGCAGCAGGCAGGCGCCCAGTGCGCAGACCGCCAGCAGGAGAGAGAGAATCTTTTTGCGCATAGACAAGCTCCTTTCGGCAGGATCATTCTGCGGTCGGCAGCGCGTACTTCCGGCCGTAATCGTGATACACGGCGTCGAACTGGGGATTGCCGCCGGCCTTGTAATCGTTGAGGTATTCATGCGTGTCAAACACGGAGCGGTGGATCTGGATCACGCACACCGCAATATTGGAGCAGTGGTCCGAAACACGCTCGAAATTCGTCAGCAGATCGCCGAGCACGAAGCCGTGCTCGATCGTGCATTCGCCGCCGGTCAGGCGCCGGATATGATGATCCTTGATCCGCGACGTCAGATCGTCGATCACCTGCTCGAGCGGCTCGACGAGCATCGCTTTGTCCAGATCGTTTTCGCAGAAGGCTTCCGTCGTGGTGTCGAGGATCTCGCGGATCGCGTTCGCGACCACCTGCAGCTCCGCGTTGGCGGCGTCCGTGAATTGCAGCTGCTTGTCCTGGATCTCCTGCGCGGTTTTCAGCAGATTGATCGCGTGGTCGCCGATACGCTCGAAATCGCCGATCGTGTGCAGCAGAGTCGAGATCGTGTCGCTGTCTCCCTGTGAGAGGGCGAAGCTTGTCAGCTTGACCATATAGGTGCCGAGGTGATCCTCGTATTCATCCAGCTTTTCTTCGTTCTGCAGGATCCGCTCCGCTGTTTTTTTGTCATAATGCGTGAGCAGCGTCAGGGATGCGCGCAGCGTTTCCTCCGCCAGACGCGCCATGTCGAGCGTGTGGTTGCGGCATTCCGCCACGGCCAGCGCCGGGGACGTGAGCAGGCGCTCGTCCAGGAAGGACGTCTCCGCGGATGCGCTTTTATCCGGGACGAGTCTGACTGCCAGCTTTTCAAGCAGGCGGATGAAGGGGAAGAGCAGCAGCGTTGTCGCCACGTTGAAGATAGAGTGGATCACGGCGATGCCGACCGGCGCCGCCGGCTGCGCCGCAAAGCCGAAATGAAACAGCTTGTATAGCAGGAAATAGAGCGAGAGATAGAACGCCGTGCCGATGACCTTGATGGAAATATGCACCGCGACCACGCGCTTGGCGTTTTTGTTCGCGCCGATGCTCGAGAGCAGGGCGGTCACGCAGGTGCCGATGTTTTCGCCCATGATGATGGGGATCGCCATGTGATAGGTGATCGCGCCCGTGAGCGAGAGCGCCTGCAGGATACCGATCGTTGCGGCGGAGCTTTGCACCACGGCGGTGATCACGATGCCGATCACCAGGCCGAGCAGCGGATTGGCAAACAGCCCGATCAGCCGGTCGAAGGCCGCGCTCTCCGCCAGCGGCGCCGTGGCCCCGCTCATGAGCGTCATGCCGAA
>JAFWCS010000277.1 GCA_017534365.1 Clostridia bacterium
CCTGATGCGCCGCGGCCCGGCGGAGATCGACGGCGACTGCAACTATGCGCTGAAGATCGTGAATTCCGGCGGCCAGATGCTCGAAACCTTTTTCTTCCTTGACACATTCGATGAAATGAGCGACGAAGTGCGCGCGGAATACGCCGTGCCGCAGGACGCTTCGGAGTATGACGGCGCGCATGCGAATCAGGTGGCGTGGTTCACGGCGAAGGCGGCCGAGATCAAGCGGCAGTTCGGCGAGTATCACGCCGCGCTGGTGATGCATATCCCGCTGCCGCAGGTCGCAGCCGCGGCCGAAGCAGGGAACTTCGCCTTCGGCGGCAAGCTGGTGGGCGTGTGCTGCACCGGCTTTGACAGCGGCCTGTTTGACGCGGCGAAGGCGGCCGGGATTGAGGCAATCTTCTGCGGTCACGACCATCTGAACAACTTCGGCGCCATGTACGACGGCGTCCTGCTCAGTTATATCGAGCCCTCCGGCTACGGCTCCTACACCACCGCGAGCCGCCCGGGCTATGAGGAAAAGGACTGGCTGCAGGGCTGCACGCTGCTGACCGTCTACGCCAACGGCGGCTTCAATCAGCGGCAGATCCGCAACAGTGAACAAGTGATCGGGGAGGGTGCGTAATGGCTTCTCTGAAAGATAAATTCCTCGCGTTTAAGAATAACCCGGCGTTCACGCTCAGGGAGCAGCTCGGCTTTGCCTCCGGCTCCTTCGGCAACGCCATGGGGCAGGACTGCGTGGGCACCTACACCGACCAGTTTTTCCGCGACCACATGGGTCTGGAAACGAAGCACACGCTGACGCTGAAATCCGCGACCAAGATCGTCAACATCGTCTCCGCGCCGATCATCGGCGCCCTACTCGACAGCGGCAAGCCCGGGCAGAACCGCTCGAATAAATTCATGCTCTTCTCCGCCGTGCCGCTGACGGTTGCCTCCGTGCTGATCTTCACCGTGCCGAGCGGGACACAGAACTTCCGCTTTCTCTGGTCCTTCCTTCTGTTCCTGCTTTTCCATATCGCGGACACGTTCTATGATATTTCGCTCATGACGATCTCCGCGCGCATGACGCAGGACGTCAATGCCCGCAAGACCTTCTACACCGTCGCCTCCTTTGCGGCCACGCTCGGCTCGATGCTGCCCGGCTGGATCCTGCCCGTCGTGGTCGATCAGGCGAAGATGGAGGAGCGCTCGGCCTATTTCATGGTCGCGCTGATCTTCGGCATCCTCGGTCTGCTTTCGATGATCGTGCCCAGCTTCACGCTGAAGGAGAAGGTCGTGCTGCAGCGGGAGGTGGAGCAGAAAACGAAGATCGACCTGCGTCTGATCCTGCTCAACAAGCCCCTGATGCTGCTCGAATTGAGCAAGGTCATCGACTCCGTGCGTCAGGTCTGCTACAACGCGCTGCCGTTCTTCTACAAGCAGACGCTCGATGATTTCAAGATGAAATCCATCGTTGAGGCCTGCTCCGGCACGCTCTCCTATATCGGCCTTGCCAGCGTGCCCTTCGTCGGCAAAAAAATGTCCTCGCGCGACATGGTCTCCTTCGGCTATCTCTGGACGGGCATCTGCTACATCATCCTGCTGCTCGTCGGCTACCGCACGAAGCTCGTCGTCGGCATCCTGATTGCGATCGCGGGCTTCCCGAACGGCGCTATGGGCGCGGCGCGGCGCATCCTGCTCGCGGATTCCACCGACTATATGGAGTGGAAGAGCTTCAAGAAATTCGGCACCGCCGTGCGCAACGAGGGCATGGTCTTCTCCTTTGATAATATGATCGCCAACGTTTCCTCCCTCTGGAAGGATCTGATGATCGACTTCGGCCTGCGCATCATCGGCTACAAGAGCGCCGTGACCGTCGGCGACAAGACCGTCGAGGTGCAGCAGACGCCGCAGACGCTCAAGGGCATCTTCTGGCTGGTCGTGATCCCGGGCATCGTGGGCAACTTCATCCCCGGCCTGATCATGCGGTTTGACGATTATACCGGCAAAAAGAAAGAAACGATCCTGCGCGAACTGCATGAGATCCGCGCGCTGAACGGCGCGCCTGCGCCCGTGGAGGAGGCGTGATGGCGGCGGACTTCCGCCCCGTGCTGCGCTTCGCCGTGGCGACGGATCCCCACGTCCGCGCGGCGGACGATCCGCGGCTGGACCGCGTGCGCGCCGTGTTTGACTGCGCCTATGCCGCCGCGCAGGCGGATCCGCGCTACCCGGCGCTCGACGCCGTCCTTTTCACCGGCGATCTGGCCGACAACGGCACGCCGGAACAATTCGAAGCGTTTCGCACGGCCGTGTCAGACGCCCGCCGGGCAGGCACGGCCGTGCTTGCCGTGGTCGCAAAGAACCACGACGGCTGGACCTTCGGCAAGCGCTCCCGCCCGACGCTGGAAGCCATGCTTGGGCAGGCGGCCGATTTTCACCGCGTGCTGCGCGGCTTTCACTTCATCGGCCTGTCCACGAGCGAAAATGAAGGGGAATACTACAGCGATTCCCAGCGCGTCTGGCTCGCGCGGCAGCTGGCCGACGCGGCGGTGGAGAATCCGCAAAAGCCAATCTTCGTGTTTCATCACGAGCATGTGAAGGAAACGGTCTACGGCAGCAGCGCGTTCGACGGCTGGGGGCATGATTTCTTCATCGCCCCGCTCACGCCCCGGCCGCAGGTCGTGGATTTTTCCGGCCATTCGCATTATCCGCTCAACGATCCGCGCAGCCTCTGGCAGGGGGCCTTCACAGCCGTCGGCGCCGGATCGCTCAGCTACGCGGAATTCACTGCGGACGGCGAACGCAAGCTGCATCCGGCGGGCTGCGAGGAAATCGCGCAGTTCTGGCTTGCGGAGGTCGACGCCGGAAACACCCTGCGTCTGCGGGGATTTGACGCGTTCAGCGGAAAAGAGCTCTGCCGTTACAGTCTTTCGCAGCTTGCGGACGCGGCGCGCCGGAAGTTCACGCCCGAGCAGCGTCAGGCCGCGGCGACACCGCCGGCGTTTCCGCCGGGAGCCGCGCTGACCGTGACGCGGGAGGGGGACGGCCTTCGTCTGACCGTGCCGGCCGCGCAGCCGACGGATGACGGCGTCGTTTTTCTCTATCGGCTGATCGTGACGGACGCCGACGGCGCCGCTGTGGACCGGCAGCGTGTGATCGCCCGCTATTGGCTGGGGGATCCGCCGCGGGAAATCGAATTTGAATGTCATGCCGGGTCAGGCGCGACGGCGACTGTGACGGCGGAGAACGCCTATGGACAGGCCTCCGCGCCGCTGACGGCAGTTTTATAAAGAGGAAAGGGAAAACAATGGGAAAGAAGATTCTGGTGGCCGGCGCGGGGCACGGCGGTCTGACGGCCGCGGCGCTGCTGGCGCGTGCGGGCTACGACGTGACGGTGCTTGAAAAGCAGCCGCGCGAAGCGCTCGGCTACGACTGGCCGGATTGCTTCGTGCCGGCAGTGCTCAGAGAGATCGGGCTCACGCCGCCCCCGGCGGAGCAGATGCGGCCGATGGGCGCGCTCCATTATTTCAGCCCGGCCAAGACGGTGCACATCCGCCCGCCGCAGGAGAAGCTGAGCAAAACCGTCTTCTATATCGAACGCCGCGATCTGCTGCGGCATCTTTGCGCTCTGGCGGAGGAGAACGGGGCGCAGCTGCGCTTCGAAACGCCCGTCCTCGGCCCGCTGACGCAGGGCGTGCGGGTGACCGGTCTGCGCACGCAGACAGAAGAGCTGCAGGCCGACCTTGTGATCGACGCGGCGGGCATGGATTCGCCCGTGCGCACGCAATTGCCGGCGGCCTGCGGCGTGCCGCGCGAGATCCGCGCGGAGGATACGATCTTTACTTTCCGGGCGATCTACGAAGAACAGGCGGGGTCCTCCGGCCTGCCGCCGAGCTGCAGCTATTTTTATCATGCCGGCAGCTGCGGCTTTGACTGGGTGCTGCATGATCCGGCGGGCGTGGACGTGCTTGTCGGCGCCATCGGCGGGATCAGCGACCGCATCGTTGATACGGCGCTGGCGGATTTCCGCAAGGATCATCCCGACCTCTCGGCACGGCTGCTGCGCGGCGGACAGTACGCGAAGATCCCGCTGCGGCGCGCGCTCGTGCAGTTCGTCTGTGACGGCTACGCCGCCGTGGGCGACAGCGCCTCGATGATCGAACCGCTCAGCGGCTCGGGCATCACACAGTCCATCCGGGCGGGGGCGATGCTTGCCGAAACGGTGCTTGCGGCAGGGGAGGCCCCGCTGACGGTTGCCCGGCTGTGGGACTATCAGACCGCCTGGTTCCGCCGTTTCCTGCGCAGGCAGCTTTCGGACGACGCGTCCAAATCCTTCCTGCTCGAGGCCGGCGAGCGCAGGCTGAATCTGCTTTTTGAAAAGCGGGTGCTCACGGAAAAAGAGCTTTGCGGCGGGAAGCAGTCCGCGGCGGATCTGCTGCATAAAGCGACCGGCTTCCTCTCGTCTCCCTCGCTGGCGCCGCTGCTGGTCAATATGCTGCGCCGCCAACGGCTGACCGAGACCCTCGCCAAAACCCTCCCCGCGCAGTTCGATCCCGTGCAGTTTGCCAAGTGGCGCACGCTGTATGAATCTTTCTGAAAACAAAGCAATCGAGCGGATTGTTCCACGGAAGAACATATGTGGCAACAATTTACAGTTTGTTCACAATTTCACATTCTCCGCGTCTGCAATCTGTTCAATAATTCAATAGATGGTACGCTTGTATCCTGCACAAATATAAAACGGAGGCCTTGAGATGACAAGAACTGAAAAACGCAGATCAAAGCTGCAGAAGGCGCTGTCCGTTCTGCTGACCTGTCTGATGCTGCTCGGCGCGTCTGCGCCCGGGTTTGGCGCGCTGCGCGCGTTTGCGGACAACAGCGGGCGGATCCTGTCCTCCGGCTGGTCGGTGAAGATCGCCGTGCCGGAAACGGTCTATATGGAGCCGCAGGACGACTGCAGCGCGACGACGACGACCGTGAAGTATTACGTCAACAATACGATGGATTACAACGGGAACGTCTCCTGCGACAGAGAGGCGGCCGCGACCGGCGGCAAGTTTTATTTCTACTGTCCGCAGGCGACCGCGATCAATTCCGTTCAGATCGACGGCGCGACGCTGCAGGATTTCAACTGGGTGAAGGACGGCGCGTTCTTCTTTGACAGAGACGACGTCATTCATCTCACACTGACCTCCGGCCTTTCCTCCGCGAACACACGCACGCTGGAATGGATGATCCAGTGTGAAATGACGGACGGCACCATCGGTACCTTCTATGCCTACACCGTGGCGTATGCGCCGTATCTTTCCCCGGTCTTCGCTGCCGGCCGGTGCAAAAACACCCGCGGCTCCAATTCCTTCGGCTCCGGCATGAGCTGGGTCAGCGGCATCCACGGCATTTCGACCGCCGGCGGTTATTTCCCCTATTCCAGCTTTCTGCCGCTGCTCGGCGGTCCGACGGTCGGCAACGGCGAAACCAGTCCGGACGCCTGGTTCAACGGCAGCCAGCAATGTCACATCCCGACCAAGGGCGGCTGGTACACGTCAAAGGAATACGGCTACAACTACGGCGATGAAACGCTCTGCGTTTATGAACGCTCGGCTGAGGCGTTTATCAACGTCGACACCAGCCGCTATTCGAACCTCAATCAGGTGCCGAATCTGGTCTGCGGCATCGCTGTGACCGACGCGGAGGGCGTAGACAACGGCAATATTTATGCCTTCATCGGCAAACTGAACAATGCCGACGACCGCGTTACGAGCGGGCGCAACTGGTATACCAGAAGCAATACGACGCCCAGCGAATGGAACGCGGGCTGCGCGATCTGGGGCGGCAGCAGGTCCGCCGGTCAAAACAAACAATACATGATCCGCGACGTCAGAATGAATCTGGCCGTCCCCTCCGGCTGGATTTATATTCGCGGCGCGCTCAAGACCGCCAGCGGCGGCGACAACTGCTTCTGCATTCTGGATAACTATCTGAATGTCGTGCAGGTCAATAAGTCCTCCTGGCGCAGCGCGCTGCAGGCCGCGCAGTCCTACGGCTTCCAGCGGGAGTGGTTCACAGATCCGACGCAGTATGACAGCTGGAGATCCGCGCTCAGATCTGTGGGTGCGTCGCTCGGCAATCCGGCCGCGACCTCCTGCGCCACGACGACGCTGACGAATCTGACCGAAACGCTTGCCGCAGCATACAGCGGCGCAAATAACGGCGCGCAGGTCAATGATCTTGCCTTTGTCAAGGTGCTTGGCAGCACCGGCGCGTTCAGCAACCAGTGGAAGGTTATCGCCCTGCCGGGCGTGACGAATCCCGTCGAGACCGAAACCATCCGCGCCGGGCATGCGCTGACCCTCAAGAGCGCGGCCTGCACCGGATTCACTTATAAGGGCAATCTGCGCGCGGCGAATCAGAAAGCCGCCGGCACCACCTTCACAAATGCGGATCCGTCGGCCGGGCTGGGGCTGATCAATACCGATGCAAACGTCGTTTATAAGCATATCACGCAGACGCAGATCGCCAACGGCGAGCACCGCCGCACCTTCTATTATCAGGGCGACGATGCGACCGTCACGATCAATCCCAACGGCGGCGCGTGGAATGGCAGCACAGCGAATTCCACCGTGACCGGTTCCTATAAAACCGAATGGACCCCCGCGAATCCGACCCGCACGGGCTATACCTTTGCCGGGTGGGAGCATACGGCCGGCACCGACAGCACCTGCAGCGGCGGCGTCTTCACCTTCGGCCGGACAAAGGCGACGCTGAAAGCCAAATGGAGCGTCAACCAGTATACGATCACATTTGATACCGACGGCGGCGGCGCGATCGCGCCGATCACGCAGGATTACGGTACGGCGATCACGCCGCCCGCAGCGCCGACAAAAGCGGGCTTCGCCTTCAACGGCTGGTCTCCCGCGCTGCCCGAAACGATGCCCGCCGGCGATCTGACCGTCACCGCGCAGTGGATCGACCTGTCCGTCACGGTCATCGCGCATTCGCTGAGCCTAAACGGCGATATCGGCGTCAACTTCTACGTGGATATCCCGTGCGCGACCGATGAAGCTTATGCGGAATTCACCGTCGCCGGTCAGACCGTGACCGTGCCGATCGATCTGTCCCGGTTCATTCTGCAGGACGGCGTGAAGCTCTATAAATTCACCTGCAACGTCCACTCCGCGCAGACGGCGCTGCCGATCACCGGCTATATCCGCAACGGTGAGATGCAGAGCGACCCGATCAATTATTCCGTCCACGCGTATCTGGACGAAGCAATGACAAGCCCGGATACGCAGGGCAACGCGAAGCTGATGCGTCTGGCCTCCGCGATCGCCACCTACGCTTATTACGCGAACGCGCTGCTCGGCTATGATGACAACTTCGCGCAGCAGGCGCTGTTTGACGACAGCGGCATGGCGGACGTCACGGCGGCCTCCCTTGCCGATCAGGCCGCGCAGATCGACGACACTGCGGACGGCGTGCTGTATTACGGCTCGAGCCTCGTGCTGCACACGACCACCGCGATCCGCCATTATTTCGCGCTCCCGGCGAACACGGCGATCGACGATTTCACCTTCACGCTCGGCGCCGGCAACAGCGCGGTCACGCTCACGCCGAAGGCCAGCGGCAAGTATTACTTCGTGGAGATCCCGGACGTGGCCTCGGCAGAGCTCGGCCTGCCCTACACCGTCACGGTGACGAACGCGGGCGGCGACACGGTCAACACCTGGACCTATTCCGCCCTGAGCTACGCCTTCAGAGCGCTCGACTCCGACACGGCAACGGCCGAAACGGTCAATGCCGCGAAGGCGCTCGTGCTCTATTATCAGGCAGCCATCGCGTATTTCACCCCCAACGCCTGAATACCCAAGCTTTCCCGGCGCGCCGCAATCCGCCGTCGCGCAACCCTCCATCGCGCCCGCAGCCGCGACAGCGACGGCCCCGCGCATAAAGTCCCTTCTTGATACTGTCATGTCATTCTCCTCTTCTCGTCATTTCAAATCCATTGTTCATCACGGTTAGGGCAGCCGCGAAAGCCAAATCCCGAACAGACGGTCGTAAACGATATATCCGGAGTCTGTGCGATAGACAAGATCGGCATCAACGAGAGACTTAAGCGCAGCTTTGACGCTTGAGGCCGCCCTGAGGCCATGCCGAGCAATGAAGCCACCGCCTGTAATCTCCGCAACGCACCCCTCCGCCGCAATGGCCTTCAGAAGCCGGATTGCTCCGTCTGCACATCCGGAAAGAATCGTTTCGTACTCATAGGAGTTGCCGTCAACGAGACTCTTGATCACCTGCATCACGTCATCCCCCGTCGGTTTCATCACGCCTGATTCGTACAGGCGATTCATCACAGCCTGAACATACCATGTAACGCCGTCAAACCTGTCATAGACCGACATGAACACGTCCCGCTCCAGTTTCACGCCCGCCTGGGCAAAGTGGCGAACAGCAAAGTCGCAGTAGCGGTCCCGGTTGATCGGGCCGATGGGCATCATCTGCGTTGAATGGTAAAACGGACGCTTCGCCGAAATGAACATCTCACTCATCATGTGCTGCCTCGAACCTGCAAAGATGAACTGATGTCCAGTGAGGAACTGTATGCGGCTGCGAAGCATCGCCTCCACACCCTTCTCCGGGTATTCGGCGATCTGCTGAAATTCGTCAA
>JAFWCS010000278.1 GCA_017534365.1 Clostridia bacterium
CAGCCACTGCGGTCTGTTTGAGGACGGCGTCGCGTGGCTGGAGGGGCAGATCCGCGCCGCGAAGGAAGCCGGCGATTTCGTTCTGCTCACCGTGCATCATCCTGTGATCGCGCCGTGGGAGGTTTATCGCCATCTTGTCGATTTTGAGCTTTACGGCGGCTACCGCGATCTCTGGGCGCTGATGTGCAGGGAGCACGTGCGCGTAGTTTTCACCGGCCACACCCACGTGCAGAACATTCGGAAATACACGGATGAAAACGGCGAATGGTTTTTGGACGTGTCAACGATCGCACTGGTCAACGCCGCCGGCAAGATGCGGCGCGTTGTCATTGATCCGGACGCCGCGCGCTGCGACGTGACGAGCGTCGGCATCGAACGGGTGCCCGGCGTCGATCTGCAGGGCAAAACGCCGTTCGAGTATTATTACGGGCTGAATTTCCCCGGCATCCTTCCGCGCATCCTGCCGCTTGCCAAAACGGATTTCGACGCCTTCCTTTATGAAGGCCGCGGCTTCTTGCCGACGGATCAGCTGAAAAAATTCCGCTTTCTTGTCAAACCCGGACTGCGCTGGCTGCAGAGCCGCAAGCTCTCTGCGCTTGCGAATTTCGGAAAAAAATACAGCGGCATGACGCGCGAAGAACGCAAAGCGCTGCGCGAAAAACCGCTGATGGATACTGTTTATGAGATCCTGAAGCACATCTATCCCGGCAATGCGCCGTTCCCACCGGAAACGCCTGAATACCGCGTCGTGCTCAGCGCGGCGAAGCGCGCGGATCATATCGTTGATAAACTGAACGTCAGGAAGATCAAAGACATGATTCCGGCCGGCTCTTCGCTGGCGGAAATCGCCGAAGACTTTCTTTATAATAACCGCACAGGCGACGACGACGCGATTTCCTTCGATCTGCGCTGAATTATAAAACGGAGACTGCTGCAATTCTGACTGCGGCAGTCTCTTTTTATGCCCGGTGGCCGCCGACCTGGCGGTTGCGCTCCGCCGTCGTGGCGCCCTGCTCAAAGTTCATGCCTTTCAGGATCGCGTTTTTCCCGAATTTGTCACGAATATCGATGATCGCCGCCTGCATCCGGCGTTCCCGTTCTTCGCCGTTCTTTGCCTCGGCGCGCGCTTTTTCTGCCGCCTGATCATCTTCAAACAGACACAGCTGCTCGTATTCCGGCGCCGCTTCCTGCGCCTGCGCCGGCGTGAACAGATGCGCGGCCGTGACGTTGAAACGCCGCACGGTCAGCCGCGGATCCACGATCCGGTCATACAGCGCTTCGATCGCCGGAAGCATCACGGAGACCGCGCAGGTGTGCCGCCCGAGATTGACGGAGCCGTGCACGCCTTTCGGCGCAAGCCGTCCGTAATAATCCGCCCGGATCTCTCCGGCGTATGCCGCCAGGATCTCCGGCCGGCGCATATCCTCAAGGCAGACAATCAGATGGAATGGGTCAGACGAATGAGTAATATTAGGAACCGAGCCGAGGAAACAATCCGGGAAGAAATGATTTACAACTGATCAGCACCACACGGCGGCATCATATTCGGTGCCGCCTTTCTTTTGATTAATGAACTCTGGTATCATTCCAACGGATACCCTTGATCGCGAAGTTCAGGCAAACGTTGTTCCAGCTGCCAAATAAAGCAGACGCCTTATCGGAGCCTTGCAGTTCATAAGTCATTGCTGCCCCGTCCTCCTGCTCAATCGGATATACAAGCTTCATTA
>JAFWCS010000030.1 GCA_017534365.1 Clostridia bacterium
AACGCTGAAAGCATCTAAGCGTGACGCCGCCTTCAAGATAAGATATCCCATGGCGTAAGCCAGTAAGACCCCTCAAGGACTATGAGGTTGATAGGTTGCATGTGTAAGCGTAGTGATACGTTCAGCTTGGCAATACTAATAGGTCGAGGGCTTGTCCATATTTCGAATCTGATATCCTTCACTCTTCCATTTCCTTTCCCTTCGCTATCTTACCTTTGTTCAGTTTTCAGGGTACGAAGAATAAGACTTTATAAAGTCGCTTCAAGAGAGGCGGCTTTTTTTATGCCATTGCATTATTCTATTTTTTACGGAGGTCATTATGGAGCAAAGAAGCACGTTTTCCGGCAAAATCGGCTTTGTGCTGGCTGCGGCCAGCTCGGCGATCGGCCTTGGAAATCTCTGGCGGTTCCCGTATCTTGCGGCAAAATACGGCGGCGGCATCTTCCTGCTGGTGTATCTTCTGCTGGCGATCACCTTCGGCTTTGTGCTGATGGTGACGGAAATCGCGATCGGCCGCAGAACGCAGCTCAGCCCGCTGAAGGCCTTCGGCGCCCTGAGCAGCAAATGGAAGTGGCTCGGTGTGCTGGCAACGGTCGTTCCCGCGCTGATCTTCCCTTATTATTGTCTGATCGGCGGCTGGGTCACGAAATACGCGGCGACGATGGTGACCAATCGCGTGGCGGACGCGGCGGAGGATTCCTTCTTTGGCGCCTATATCTCCGCAACGGGCGAGCCGCTGATTTGGTTCCTGGTGTTCCTTGTCGCAACGACGCTGGTCATCGTGTTCGGCGTCAACAAGGGGATTGAAAAGCTCAGCCGGATCCTGATGCCGGCGCTGCTCGTGCTGACGATCGGTCTTTCGATCTACGTCGTGACGCGCCCCGGTTCGTTGGAAGGCGTAAAATATTATCTGCTGCCGAACTTCAAGGCGCTCAACGCCAAGACCTTCCTCGCGGCGCTCGGTCAGCTGTTCTATTCCATGTCGCTGGCCATGGGCATTATGATCACCTACGGCTCCTATTTCTCGAAGGAGGAGAAGATCGACAAGGCCGCGCGGCAGATCGAGATCTTCGATACGGCGATCGCGCTGCTGGCCGGTCTGATGATCATTCCCGCTGTGTTCAGCTTTTCCGGCGGCGACCAGGCGGCGCTGAGCAGCGGCCCGTCGCTGATGTTTGTCACGCTCCCGAAGGTCTTCAATGAAATGCCGTTCGGCGGCGTGATCGGCGCGCTGTTCTTCATCCTTGTTTTCTTCGCTGCGATCACCAGCTCCGTTTCGATCATGGAGGCGATCGTCTCCGGCATTCTGGATGCGTTCAATTGCAGCCGCGCGCTTGCAACGGCGATCGTTGCCGTCTACGGCGCGGCGCTGGGCATCGCCTGCTCGCTTGGCTTCGGCGTCTGGAGCGATTTCACGATCCTCGGCTTCGGCATCCTCGATTTCCTTGATTTCATTTCCAACAATGTGCTCCTGCCGCTGGTGGGCATGTTCACCTGCATCCTGGTGGGCTTCGTGATCTAGCCGGATATCATTCTGTGCGAGATCGAACTGAACGGCCCGTTCAAGATGAAGAAGTTCTATATTGCCATGGTCAAATGGATCGCCCCGCTCTTTATTTTCGCGATCCTCGTGACCGGCATCCTGCAGGGCTTTGGCCTGCTGACGATCTGAATAAAAAAAACAGCCCGTTCCGTTTTGGAGCGGGCTGCTGCATTTTCAGCGTATGTGCTGTTATTCTCCCTTCCAGTTTTCGCCGAGGAAGTAGGCGGGGTCGTTGGTGAAGACGACGTCGAGCGTGAGCAGCGAAGTGTTGTACATCAGGAAAATCCCGTAGTCGCCGTCCTCCGTGGATTTCACGATATCCCCTTCATAGACCTGGCAGCCGTCGCGGACGGTCTGGCTGATATTGCCGTTGAAGCCGTTTTGCTCCAGCTGGTCGATATAATCGCGGAACGCCTGCTCCGAAATGCCGATAAAGGCGTCGTCAAAGCGGAAGGACCACTGCCAGTTGGGGTCGGCCTGCAGGCTGCGGAAGGTTTCGTTTTGTGCGGATGAAGCGTAATCATAGCCCAGATAGACGCCCTTGCTGCGCGAGGCTGCACGGAAGGCCGGGAAAATCCCGTCGAGCACATGGGGAAAGCAGTCGGTGTAAGCGGCGAAATCCAGCGTGAAGCGCAGGAGGTTGGCGTCCTTCTTTTCGCTTTTGTCGATCACGATGATGTGTTTGCCGTTTTGCCAGCTGCCGGCGAAGCCGAGGCTGTAGAGATCGTTGGTCTGGATGTTGCGGCAGCTGCCGGTGTAGCCGGCGGCGATCAGGCTGTTGGTGAACTGATAAAAGACCGGCTCATAGCATTCAAAGACGATCCGCGTGCGGTCGATCGCGTAGCCGGTGAGCTGCTTCGTGCCGGTCAGATGGCTGACGGTGAGATTGACGACGCCCTTGGGCAGCGGCGGGAAATCCTCCGGCAGCAGGTCGAGGTTGGGCGCTTTGCCGCTGGGCATGGTCGGATCCGGCGCTTCCGTCGTCGTTTCCGCGGCGGTCGCTGTCTCCGTTGCGGCCGTTTCGGCAGGCGGTTCCTTGCCGCCGCAGGCGGTGAGCAGCGGCAGGCAGCAGAGCAGGAGCAGGGCAATGGCTTTTTTCATGGGCGTCCCTCCGTTTCTGCTTTAACCATACCATATTTTTGCCGGATTTGCAACCGGCGCTTGTACTTTTTCTGTTTTTCTGCTACAATGAAGCGCGGGGAGGTGAGCAGCATGCGCGTGATCGAATACACGGTGCCGGAACGCTTTGACGGGCGGAAGGTGTTTCATTTTCTGCGCGGCGGCTGCGGCGCGTCGGTGCGGCTGGTGCGCATGCTCCGGCACACGCCCCACACCCTGCAGATCAACGGCGCGGACGCGCGCACGATCGATCCGGTGTATGCCGGCGATACGGTGCGCATCACGATTCCGGATGAGGACGCGACGGTCGCGCCGCTGGCGGCCCCGCTGGAGATCCTCTATGAAGATGACGACCTGGTCGTCGTGAACAAATCGCCCTTTATGGCGATGCACCCGACGCACAACCATCAGGGCGACACACTCGCCAACGCGATGGCGGCGTATCTGGCCGGGCAGGGGAAGCAGGCGGTGTTCCGTGCGGTCGGCCGGCTGGACAAAGGCACCTCGGGCGCGGTGGTCTGCGCGCTGCATCCGTTCGCGGCGAGCAAGCTTGCCGGCAAGGTGCAGAAGGAGTATCTGGCGATCGTGCAGGGGCATCCAGCCCCGCAGGGGACGGTGAGGACGCCGATCTATCGCCCGGATCCGATGAAGACCCTGCGCGCCTGCTCGGAGACGCTGGGCGTGGAGCCGGCGGTGACGCACTGGACGGTCGAGGAAGAATTCCCCGGCGCGTCGCTGGTGCGCCTGCGGCTCGAGACCGGGCGCACGCATCAGATCCGCGTGCATATGGCGCATCTGGGGCACCCGCTCGCGGGGGACACGATGTACGGCGCTTTCCTGCCGGCGCTTGGGCATCAGATGCTGCATTGCGCGCTGTGCCGCTTCACGCATCCGGTCACGGGGGAGCAAACGGAAGTTTCTGCGCCGCTGCCGGCGGACTTCATCCAAACGCTGGAAGCGCTGCGCGGGGATGCATAATTATACAAATTCGCTTGACTTTTCCCGTTTCGATGCTATAATTACAATTGACCCAAAATAATACTGGAGGTTCGATTATGAAAAAACTGATCAAAATCCTTGCGATCGTCATGGTCGCCGCGATGACGCTGGCCCTGTTCGCAGGCTGCGGCGAGAAGCCCGCGCCGGCGACCGACACCACCACCGCCGCGCCCGAGAACGGCGAAACCGCCGCGCCCGCCGCGAAGATGACCGCGACCGACGGCGTGCTCGTCATGGCCACCAACGCGTCCTTCCCGCCCTACGAGTTTGTCGGCGACGACGGCGCGTTCGCAGGCATCGACGTGGAGATCGCCGGCCTGATCGCCGAGAAGCTCGGCCTGAAGCTGGAGATCCAGGACGTGGAGTTCGGTTCCATCATCGGCGGCGTGCAGTCCGGCAAGTTTGACATGGGCATGGCCGGCATGACCGTGACCGACGAGCGCCTGCAGAGCGTCAACTTCTCCACCACCTACGCAACCGGCGTGCAGTCCATCATCGTCAAGGAAGGCAGCGAGATCACGAAATTTGATGATTTCTTCAATGAAGACGGTTCTGTGAAGGACATCATGATCGGCGTGCAGCAGGATACCACGGGCGACATTTACTGCTCTGACGACGCGCCGGACGGCGTGGGCGCTGACCATGTGACCCAGTTCAAGACCGGCAACGACGCCGTGCAGGCGCTCGTGAGCGGCAAGGTGGACGCGGTCATCATCGACAACCAGCCCGCGAAATCCTACGTGGCGGCGAACGAAGGGCTGAAGATCCTCGACACTGCCTACACCGAGGAGAACTACGCGATCTGCGTGGCCAAGACCAACACCGCGCTGCTTGACGTGATCAACGGCGCGCTCGCGCAGCTGGCCGCGGAAGGCAAGATCGACGAGATCATCGCCAAATACATTGCGGAATAATCCATAGGTCCACAGGCCGATGCGGATGACGGATCCGTCATCCGCATCGTTTTTATACGAAGGAGTGCATACTGTGAAAGAATGGTTTGCGGATCTGGCGAACCAGTCCGGCTGAATTTCATCACCGGCGACCGCTGGACCTGGTTGCTGGAAGGTTTCAAGATGACGCTGATCATCACCTTCTTTGCGACGCTGCTCGGCATCGCCATCGGCGTCGTGATCGCGACCGTGC
>JAFWCS010000279.1 GCA_017534365.1 Clostridia bacterium
GATTCATCACGTCCCTGTGCCTGCTTAACGATCATTTCTCAAGGGGGAGACTTCCGCATTTTACAGAAGACGATACGAAATATATTATAACAGAAGCGGCGGCGCAATGCAAGCATGAATTGCAGCCGAACGGGAAAAAAAAGAGGAAAAAGCGCCGCCCTTTTTGGGAATTCTGTATGATAAACAACACGCAGGGTGCGGATCCGACGTTTCCGCACCCTGCAGGCAGTTTTGGAGTTCTTTGATTTTGCGCGGGAATCCGGCGCGGCGTTTGCGGCGACGGAACGCCGGAACGGTGCGGGTCTCCGGTGGAGACCTCTGCCGCAGGCAGAAGCACCGACCGACGCGGAAGCGGAGAACGTTCCCTACAGTGCACCGCCGTCAAGTATCAGGTCAACCGGAGTGCCTCGCCTCCCCTGTGTAAGGGGAGGTGCCGCCGAAGGCGGCGGAGGGGTTGTTGCGCGGCGCCGTCGGCATACGGTTGCTGCCGGTATGCGTAGGGCACGGATACATCCGTGCCGAACGTGCGCGGCGCCGTAAAATGCCTGCACGCGGAGCGCGCGTCAGGGCTGCGTGATCTCGTAGAAGACGACCTCGTTCGGGCCGAGATTTGTTTTCAGCGTCAGCGCGCCGTCCCGCACCGTGGCGGCCGCCGTTTCGGGCGTGAGCTGCGACGCCGCGGCATACTGCGGCGCAAGCTGCTCGAAATAGAGCGCACGCGCGGCCGGATCGATCAGGTTCCCGCCGATATTCGGGCAGTCCGGCGACCAGGAGAAGCAGTCGTCCCCGATGCCGTAAGCGGCGCGGTCCCGCCGCCAGTCGTCGAAATAATTGCAGTCATCGTTGATCCGGTACGCCTTGACGCAAACCTCGCCGTCCCGGAACGGGAGCTGCCGCAGCTGCAGGCGCAGCGAAGCCGATCTGCGATAATCGGTTTTGTTTTTATAGTTATAGGCCATGATCCGCAGCGTTCCGCTTTGCGCGTCATAGGCCGCGCAGGGGCGGATCTCCGCGCCGTGCCGCAGGCCCTGCAGCCGCCACGCGGGCAGCAGCTGACTGCCGCGCCATTTGGCGATCTGCCGCGCCACGTGAAAACTCAGGGTCGGGCTGCCGGCGTTCAGGCCCTCGGATTTATAGCTCCAGGCGGAGAAATAACCGATCCCGTTCGTCAGGCATCTGGCATACAGCTGCGCGTCGAACGCCGCCTGCCACTGATCGCCGACCGTGCGCGAGAGCAGCTGGCTGTCATCCCGCCCGGGCGAGGCGCAGAGAACGCGGCCCTCGTCCACCCCGTAATCCAGGCCGGTCAGGCCATATTGCTCCGCCGCCTTGCGCAGATCGCCGACGGTGGTTTCGAGGTCCTTGCGCTTCCCGGTGCGCCCCGGTTCCTCCACGTAATAGGAAGCGGACAGGCAGTTGAGCTTCGTACCGGTCGCGCCGGTTTTATAATTGACGCCCTGCGCGCAGTGGCGGATGAACTGCTCCTCCTCCCATGCGCCCTCTGTGACGGCCATCGCGTGCGCGCCGACGTAGACCTGCGGGCCGACCGTATCGATCAGCGCCTGCACCGCGTAGTCATACAGCTTGCAGAACGCCTCCGCCGACGCCGCGGGCGCGCCGGCGTCGAACCAGTCCGCGTTTTCGAATTCGGTCATGACCGTGAAATGCCAGGTCAGCACCTCGTCCCGCCCGACGGCCTCCGTGAGCGCCGTGCCCAGGGCGGCGATGTAAGCATACCAGACGTCATAATCTTCTGGCGGCAGGACGTTCGTGCCGAAGCCTCTGATCAGCGGCTGCGCGACGAATTTCTCCGGCACGCTGCCGAGCTTCAGACAGGGCTTCGCCCCCAGGCGCAGAATGCCGGCGCAGTTTCGGATCAGGCGCGAAAAGTCATAGTCATCCAGCACGCTGCGGTCCGCAGGGTCGCGAAAGAGATCCCGCGCGGGGCTGCCGCCGCAGCACTGCATGAGCTGCACGTATTCCACGAATTCATAGATATCATTCTCCGGCGCGGGCTGCGCGTCATAAAACTGCGTGCCCATCTCCCAGACGTTCACGTTGCTCACGACGTTGCCGAGCACGTCGCCCGGCTGCCCGGCGTCGATCTCATACGTGAAGCCGCCCAGCCCCGCAAGCCATTGCAGCGCCGCCAGCACCCACGCGATCAGACGTTCCATGGAAAGCCCCCGTTCATCTTTGATTTGTTTTCATTATATACTCCAATCCGGCAAATCGCAACCGGCACTAAAAACGGCCTGCCGGGGCGGCAGACCGTTCGGATCGGATGCGGATCAGAAATCCAGAAAATCCTTGAGCTTCTTGCTTCTGCTCGGGTGGCGCAGCTTGCGCAGGGCCTTGGCCTCGATCTGACGGATGCGCTCGCGCGTGACGCCGAAGCGGCTGCCGACCTCCTCGAGGGTGTGGGGATGCCCGTCCTCCAGGCCGAAGCGCAGCGCCAGCACCTTCGCCTCGCGCGGGGTCAGGGTCTTGAGCACTTCGTTGAGCGTTTCCTTCAGCAGCAGCATCGAAGCGGCGTCCGCCGGCGCGGGCGTGTCGTCGTCGGGAATGAAATCGCCGAGGTGGCTGTCTTCCTCTTCGCCGATCGGCGTTTCGAGCGACACCGGCTCCTGCGCCACGCGCAGGATCTCGCGCACCTTATCCACCGGCATATCCAGCTCGGCGGCAATCTCCTCCGCGGTCGGATCGCGGCCGTTCTTATGCAGCAGCTGGCTGTTGGTCTTCTTGACCTTGTTGATCGTTTCCACCATATGCACGGGGATGCGGATCGTGCGGGCCTGATCCGCGATTGCGCGGGTGATCGCCTGCCGGATCCACCACGTGGCGTAGGTGGAGAACTTGAAGCCCTTGGTGTAGTCGAACTTGTCGACCGCCTTGATCAGACCCAGATTGCCCTCCTGGATCAGATCGAGGAACTGCATGCCGCGCCCGACGTAGCGCTTGGCGATGCTGACCACCAGACGCAGATTCGCCTCCGCCAGGCGCTCCTTCGCCTTCTGATCGTCGTCGGCGATGCGGATCGCGAGCTCGATCTCCTCCTCGGGGGTGAGCAGCGGCACGCGGCCGATCTCCTTGAGATAGACCTTCACGGGATCGTCCACGGTGACGTTTTTGTCGTCCGCCCCGCCGATATCCATCGACTTGGGAATATCGACGTCGAAATTCTCGATCATATCCTGCGACAGATCGTCGATGATCTCGATATTGAGCGTCTCGAGCGTTTCATACAGCTTGTCCAGCTCCTCGATCTCCGCGTTGGCGTCCACCATCGCGGCGTCGATCTCGCCGGTCGTGAGCTTGCCTGTGGCCTTGCCCTTTTCGATCAATGCCTTGAACGGGGTTTTCTTTTCGGTTCCTTCCATCAATACCATCCTCTCTTTCGATCATCCATACGGACTGTGTATGATTATGAAGTCTGCTTGCGTCCTTTCAGCGCTTCAAACTGTTTGCGGTACTCCTCGTCGCTCAGCTGGGCGACGGCCTGCGGCGCGGTCTGCGCCTGCGCCTGCGCTTCCTTCAGCACGGCGATGCAGTCCTCGCATTCCCGCAGGGAATTGTGCAGCGTCTCGGCACTGCGGCAGATGCGCGTGACCGTCGCCATCTCCTCCGGATCGAACGCCTGCGCAAACAGGCTCAGCTCCGGCGGCAGCCCGGCGTCCAGCATTTCGCACAGCGCCTGCATCATGCGGCGGTTGAAATGCGTGACGAAATCGTCGGGCGTGATCGTTTCTTTAAGCTTATGATAAAAATCCGGATTGCGGAAGAAGGAGGCGAGCAGTGTTTCCTCCGCCCGCGCCTGCCGCAGATGCGTCTTGCGCTCGGGGTTGTTCTGATCCTCGGCGCTTCTGGTCATGAGCTCCATCTGCTTTTGCTTTTTTTCTTTTTCTTCCTGCCTGCGCAGCCGCCCGCGCGCGGAACGGATCTGCGCCTTGATACTCTCGACGCTCACGCCGAATTCATTCGACAGCCGCGCCGCATACAGCTCCTGCTCGATCTCGCCGCAGTCCGCGAGGATCGCCGCCGCTGCGGTCAGAAACCGCAGCTTGCCGTCGTCGGTGAGCAGATTATGGTTTTCGCGCTCACGCAGCAGCCGGTATTCCGTGCGGTTCGCCGCCCCCCTGATCAGATCGGCGAAGCGTTCCC
>JAFWCS010000280.1 GCA_017534365.1 Clostridia bacterium
AAAAGCTCACAGAAAAAAGGCTCCGGCTGCAAAAAAGCAACCGGAGCCTGCTGTATTTTTAATTCTATTATGGCCCCTGCACTGCAGGCACGCCAAAAACCTATGTAAAACTGCTGGACGGAGAATCATGCTTTCGGAGGGGGGGCTAACTGCGGAACAACTGCCACAGTGCCGCCCGCCAGAGGTCAAAGATGCGTTCCAGCAGCTGCTGCAGGGTGATGACCCGCGGGCCGGTGGAAAGAATCCGGGTTTCCGTATGGCCGCAGACGGCGCAGGTGCGGTGCGTTTCGCGCGCGCCGGCGCCGGCGTAGGCATAGGCGCTCCATTCGCCATAGCTGTGCCCCGATGCGGGCAGAACCGTGTGGGTCGCTTTGCCGCACAGGCTGCAGACCGCGTCGTCATAGCCGTCCGTCTCGCAGGTCGCGTCCGCATGCGTCGCCGTCCACGCGTGGTCGCAGCTCGTAAGCGCCTGAATGCAGGCGTTGCCCAGGCCGCTGTCAAAGGAGGAGAGCGGATACCAGCTCGTGTTGCCCGAGAAGCTCGGCAGATTCGCATAGGACTGCCCGCTCTGCGCCGCGTAGGTATGGCCGTCCTCCATGCCGTTGTATTCCACCGGAATGGCGGCGATCGTGGCGTTGTAGTCGCTGTCAAACATCGCATTGTATTCGAGCACGATCGAGAAGTTCGTGCCGGCGGCAAGCGCGATCGGCGCGGTCAGATCCACGGTGTGATAGCCCGCGTTGGTCAGCGTTTCCGTCTGGGTCAGCAGGGGCGCGCCGCGCACGGGCGAGCTGTAGCTGCTGTAGAGCCTGTAGACCGAAATCGTCACTGTCTGCGCTGGCACGAGGGTGTAAAACGCCACGGCCTGCAGCAGCTCTTTGCTCTTCGTCTGAAACACGTTCGCGACCTTGCTGTTGCTCGTCGGGGTGAGGCCGGCGTTCCAGCCCCCGCCGTTATAGGTGTAGTTATACTGATACCGTTCGGTCGACTGGGCGGTGAAGCCGACCAGATTGCGCAGTGAGGCGTCGGCATAGGAGATCCAGAAATAGCCGCGCGTGTGGTAGTACGTGCCCCAGCTGTCCTTGACCAGCCACGCGCCGTTGACCGCCGGCTGGCAGCCCGGCTTGAAATTGGCGGCGCTGTAGCCGTCATCCCAGCCGACAAGCGTGATCTGATGGTTGGGCGACTCCGTGCCGTTGTAATAATACGCGCTGCGGTATTCGTAATTTGCGTCATCCATATAAACCGTGGCCGTCACCGCGCCGTGGCGCAGGATCCACTGCTTGACCGCCGACGCGTCGGTCAGCTGCTCGGCGGAGCGTATGACGACGCCGCTGTCCGTCGTGTAGCGATCCTCCTGCGCATAATTGCCCATGGCGGACGGATTATAAGGCGCATAGGGGAAGCTGCTCTCCTTCGCGATGCCGCCCCAGCGGAAAAGCTCCGACGCGGCGACCAGCCAGTTGCCGCCGATCATGTAATGATCGTCCATGGTATACTCGTCGCCATAGGTCCCGTCCGCAGGATCCGTCACCGCCGTCCGGTTGGCGAACCATGCCAGATGCGCCTCGGAATAATCGGCCGTCAGATCGTCCAGGCCGCCGGCGATCGCATCGCTCTCCAGCGCGGTCAGCGTGGAGAAGGCCCAGCAGGCGCCGGTCTCCCCCTGATTCTTGACGCTGGTCACGACCCCGGCCGTGCGCGCGTCATAGGACGCGGGCAGCTGCCCCTCCGCTCTGCGCGGGCCGCCGGAAGCGGCTGCGCCGGAGAGCGTGACAGGCGCGCCCGTGAGGCGGTCCGTAAAATGATAATTCAGATAACCGCCGCCGGATTCCGTTTCGAGCAGGAGCATCGGCAGCGCGCCGGACGCCCCTGCCGGACCGGGCGCGGCGCAGGCAAGAAGGATGCAGGCGCAAAGCAGCACGGCCAGCCGACGTTTCAGCGTTTTCACCGGATCGCCCCCTTTCTTTTTTGCCGCAGAGCGGCAGCGTGATTTCTCCTTTTATTTTATAAAATCCCGGGACCGTTTGTCAAGCGGAAGATGAAAAAATGCGATCAAAAGCGCAGATCCGTGATCGTTTTCAGCGCGATCGGGGCCTGCCCCTCCAGCGTAAGCGTGCGCGCGCGCAGGTCGATCGCGATCAGCGCGCCGCTGAAGGTGCGGTAAACGCCGCCGGCCTTCCGCGCATCCGGGCAGAACACCGTGACCGTGACCGCCGGCTGCTTCGGCTGCAGACTGCACAGCAGCGCCAGCTTGCGGTCCAGCTCCTCCAGCGCCGCCTCGTCAAACACCGGGGCCGGCTCCGTGGCGCGCGCGGACTCCGCGATCAGATCCTCGTAGCCGGTCAGCGCCGCGAAGGGCGAGAACTGCGCCGCGCGTTTGTGGCGGGGCATCGGCGGATGCCGCTCGGACACGGGATGCGGCCGGTCAATAATATCGGCATAGACTTTCTTTGCGTCCTCCATAAAAACGCCTCCTGCAAAGCAGCATGTCGTTGCGCAACAAAATTAGAACAAATGTTCGCTTTGCCTTTATCATACTACGTTCCGCGCAATTTGTCAAGCCCCCGCAGATAAAAACCTGTGGCGAACGGCGCG
>JAFWCS010000281.1 GCA_017534365.1 Clostridia bacterium
ATAGTCGCAGAGCTTCTCCAGATCGCTGACGATGTGGGAAGAAATCAGAATAGAGTGGGACGGATCCCGCGTGAACTCCGTCAGCACGCCGACCAGACCGTCGCGCACGAGCGGATCCAGCCCGGCCGTCGGTTCGTCCAGGATCAGCAGCCGCGCGTGATGCGAAAGCGCGACCGCAAGCTTGAGCTTCATTTTGTTGCCGGTGGAGAGCGCGCGGTATTTCGTGGAGAGCGGAACGCCGAGCTGACGGATGCAGCGCTCGAACGCCACGGCGTCCCAGTTGCGATAGACCTGCCGCATCAGCTGATTCAGGCGGTAGGGGCGCACATTCGGCGGGAACTCCGCGCCGTCGATCACGAAGCCGATCTCCTCCCGCACCGCGGCCAGCTCCTCGCCCAGCGGCGCGCCGAGGATCGTGCCTTCGCCCGCATCCCTGCCGATGACGTTCAGCAGGAGCTTGATGGCCGTGCTTTTCCCCGCGCCGTTTTCACCGATCAGGCCGAGCACGCAGCCCGCCGGCAGCGTCAGATCGAGCTTGTCCAGCGTGAAATGCGGATAGCGCTTTGTCAGCCCGCGTACTTCGATTGCGTTCATGCCGTCTCCGCCTCCGTTTCCACGATGGTATCAAGCATCTCGATCAGATCCTCCCGTTTGAGGCCACAGCTGTGGGCCAGGGCGGAGATCTCCTGCATATGCGCCTCGATCTGCCGCAGCATTTCTTCGCGCAGCAGGGCGAGATTTTTGGGCGCGGCGAAGCAGCCCTTCCCCGCGACTGTATAGAGGAACCCCTCGCGTTCCAGTTCTTCATAGGCGCGTTTGGTCGTGATGACGCTGATGCGCAGGTCCTTCGCGAGGCTGCGGATGGAGGGCAGCATCTCCTCGGGCGCAATGTCGCCGCAGAGGATCTGCGCCTTGATCTGCGCATAGATCTGGTCATAGATCGGCCGCCCGCTGCGATTGTCGATGATGATTTTCACGAAACCGCCTCCCAGCATGTTGTCTGTATATACACAGTATATACAGATATACACGGATTGTCAAGAGGGAAAAAAGTGCGTTCGGATCAAAACGCGCGTGCCGGCCGCTTTTGCGTCAGGAAGGACGAGAGGATCCGCGGTTTTTTATTAAAATTTATAAAAAATTTAAAAACTTCTCCCTTTTAGGTAGTGCAAAACCGAAAAAAGTATGATAGAATAAAAAACGAGAATGGGCGATCCCCGCGGAAAGCCCGGCAAATCTGAAAGGAGCGATACACTATGGGACTCATTCAAGCCGGTATGGGCGCAGTGGGCGGCGTGCTCGCTGATCAGTGGAAAGAATTTTTCTACTGCGAATCCATGGATAAGGACACCCTCATGGTCAAGGGCGAGAAGCGCATCACTTCCCGCTCCACCAACACCAAAGGGAACGACAACATCATCTCCAACGGTTCCGGCATCGCCGTGGCCGACGGGCAGGCGATGATCATCGTCGAGCAGGGCAAGGTCGTGGAATTCTGCGCCGAGCCCGGCCAGTTTACCTACAACACCTCCACCGAGCCGAGCATCTTCACCGGCAAGCTCGGCGACAGCATCAAGGAAACCTTCAAGCTCATCGGCAAGCGCTTCACCTACGGCGGCGACACCGGCAAGGATCAGCGCGTCTATTATTTCAACACCAAAGAGCTGATCGACAACAAATTCGGCACCCAGAATCCCGTGCCCTTCCGCGTTGTGGACAGAAATATCGGCCTGGATATCGATATTTCCGTGCGCTGCAACGGCGTGTATTCCTATCGCATCGCGGATCCGCTGCTCTTCTACACCAGCCTCGCGGGCAACGTGAAGGCGGAGTATAAGCGCGACGAGATCGACGGCCAGCTCAAGGGCGAATTCCTCAATGCGCTGCAGCCGGCGTTTGCGAAGATCTCCGAGATGGGCATCCGCTACAGCGCGCTGCCCGGCCACACGATGGAGCTCTCCGAAGCGATGAACGAAGTGCTCACGCATTCCTGGTATGAGAAGCGCGGCCTGGCTGTCGTTTCCGTGGCGATCAATTCCATCACCGCCCCCAAAGAGGACGAGGATATGATCAAGGAGCTGCAGAAGACGGCAGTCATGCGCGATCCCTCGATGGCGGGCGCGACCTATGTCAGCGCGACGGCCGACGCCATGCGCAAGGCGGCAGGCAACGAGGCCGGCGCAATGACCGGTTTCATGGGCATGGGTATGGCCATGAACGCCGGCGGCGCAAACAACGTCGGCAATCTCTTCGCCATGGGTCAGCAGCAACAGCAGCAGGCAGCGGCGGCCGCGGCAGGCAGCTGGACCTGCCCGAAATGCGGCGCGACCGTGACCGGCAACTTCTGCCCGCAGTGCGGCGAGAAGAAGCCCGAGCCCAAGCCCGCTCCGGCCGCGAACGGCTGGACCTGCGCGAAGTGCGGCGCGGCTGCGACCGGCAACTTCTGCCCGGAATGCGGCGCCCCGAAGTCGGCAGCCGCCGAGGGCTGGACCTGCGCGAAGTGCGGCGCGGTGAATAAAGGCAAGTTCTGCGCGGAATGCGGCGCCCCGAAACCGGCCGGCGCCCCGCTCTATCGCTGCGATAAATGCGGCTGGGAGCCTGCGGATCCGAAGAATCCGCCGAAATTCTGCCCGGAATGCGGCGATCCCTTCGATGAGAACGACGCGAAATAAGGTTGCCTGACCCGCGAGCGGCAGTTTCCTCTATACATTTATAAATAACAGCATCCGGATCTCCGGCTTCCGCCGGGGCCCCGGATGCTGTTTTTGGTTGTTCGTCTTTATTGGTCCGGTTCACAACCGTGGTCCGGGCGCAGGATTGTTTTTTTAGTAAAAAACATTTTTGGGATATTGATATCGTCGGTCACAATATGATATAATTTCTGCGGACAAGGGAAAGGAGGCCGATCGTTCGGCTGAAGGGGTGACGAAATGTATTTTAATGAAAAAATATCCTTTATCATCTTTTGCACCGCGTTGGCTGTGTCCGCAGGGATGTGGATTGCGAAAAGGCTGCGTAAAAACGAGGTTTTTACACAGATTACGCCGACGAAGGTGTTCATTGCGGGATTTGTTGCTTCTTTATCCGCCTATATCTTTTTGGCGTCTGTATCTAATGGGATCATCTCTTTGATTGATACAGGATTCGTGACATTCAGAAATGTCAAAAAATATTTCAAGCTGGACCTTGCGCCGTCCGAATTCAATGCGGTGATTTCTTCTCATGCGGAGATCTCGCCGTTCGGCAGATATTACCTCGCTTTGCTGGATCTGATTATCCCCGTGATCGTGGTGCGCGTGGTTTATACGACCTTCCGGGATTATCTGACGCAGTGGGTCTATCTTCTGCGAAGATGGAGAAAATATCATATTTTCAGCGATCTCAACGACAAATCCATTTGCCTCGCGGAGGACGTGTTTAAAAATGAAAAAAAGTGCACGATCATTTTCTCAAACGTGTCGGATAAATACTCCGAAGGTCTTCTGAGCAGGGCGAAAAAAATCAACGCACTTTTCACAAACAAAAAGCTGGTCGATTTTACATATTTCAAGCGCTGCAACTCCATCTACATTATCAGTGATGACGACTCAGCAAATATTTGCACCGCCATTGAAGTGAGCAACCGGCTGAACCAGAGAAGGGTTGACGGAAACCTGTTCGTTTCTTCCGCGCAGGAGGTCTCTCCGGATCACATTGACGCGATCAACCGCAATCCGAAGAATCGTCACTGCAGCGTGCACCTGATCAATTATGCGCAGACAATTGCCTACCGCATGCTGTTTGATTACCCGCTTTTCAAGGCGGCGGAACTGGCCGGCAGCAACAAAATCTCTGTGCTGATCGTCGGCGCAGGTTTTGTCGGCATGGAAGTCGCCAAAGCAGCCCTGTGGGCGGGTCAGATGAAAAGCTTTGCGTTTGAAATCACGATCGTGGATATCCGGAATACGGAAAACGATTTCAACGCGCCCGGCTATGATCTCAATGAAAGGCTGAAGGATGCCGACGTCCGTCTCAACTACAGCTTCGTTGTTGCGGACGTGAATTCAAATCAATTCAAGGAAATCATCCGGGCGCATAACGATGCAAACTATATTGTCGTTGCGCTCGGCAATGATGAGCTGACACTCAACACCTCTGTGGCATTGCGCAGAGAGCTGATTCGCAGCGCAGTTGAAAACGGAACATACGACGGCAAGATCCGATCGCTGATTATCCCTGTGATCATGAATGAGCTTTATGCTGCGCTTCTGACAAACCTGAATGAAGACGGCGGATTTCAGCATTACGGCTCAAACAGTCAGATTTTCAGGCTCGAGAATATCGGATACTCCGGCCTGGATAAGATGGCGACTTACATCAACTGGAATTACGATCGGAATTACGAGGCAAATCTCACCTTGCAGGCATCGGAAGAGAAGTATAAACGCTTGTCCGAAATCAACAAACGATCCAGCCGTGCCGCTGCGATCCGGGCACTCTACAACCTGAAGGATGTCGGCGTGGACTGCGTGATTTCCGATGAAACGTTTGAGAATGAGATCACAGTAGCGCAAGCGGATTCTCTGCTTCGTGCTGCCGATCTTCAGGAACTGGAGCATAAGCGCTGGACAATATTTATGGCAATCAACGGATGGAACCCCTGGAAGCTGCACGCGGATGACGATTATGTCTCAATTGAAAAATATGATCAGAATGTGCATAAACTGACGGCCGCACGGCTGCACGGCTGTATGATCAGAAATGATCAGCTTGATAAAATCTCAGAGGCTGTGCCTTCTGCAGGCCGGGGCGATACCTTGCGCAAGAATGACGTTGCAGTTATCAACGCCAGTGCGAAGGCACTGGATTATGCGTTCGGGAATATGAAGTTCCTTCGTCAGGAAGAGGAGCGTTTGCCATGAAAAAACAGGTCTTTATCAGTTACAAGGCAGAAGAAAGAGCGCAGGCGGAGGGGATAAAAGCCCGAATCGAAGCGGCGGGGTTTTCTTGCTGGATGGCGCCTGAATCCATTCCGGGCGGCTCAAGCTACGCCGCAGAAATTGAAAACGCAATCAGAGACTGTACCGCGTTTGTATTGGTTTTCTCTGAAAAAGCCATGCGCTCGACATGGGTGGAGAAGGAAATTGACAGAGCGATCAACAACGGCAAGCTGATTCTGCCCTTCCGAACGGAGTCGTTTTCGCTCAGCACCTCGTTCAGCTACTATCTGACGAACGTTCAGTTTTACGAGGCCTATGAGGATTATGAGGTTGCCCTGGCGCAGCTGATTGAACGGTTAAAGGAAAACTGCACACCGGATCTGCCCGTAAAGGCGGAGGAGAAGACGCCGGAAGCCGGGGAGGACGCGCGGACGGATCTGCCGAAGCCCGGGAAGAGTCCGAAGACGCAGAAAGCTGCCAAAATGCCCAGACAGAAGCACAAGAAAAAGGCGAAGAAGATTTTGCTTGCCATCCTGGCGTCGGTTCTTGCGCTGGTAGCAATTGTCGTTGCGATCATGGTTGCGGGAAATCGTAAAATCCTCATTGCAGGCAACGAAGTGTCCGTATCATCTTACGCGCTGAGAGTTCGCGATCGCAAGCTGACAAAGGACGACATCAAAAATATCAATAAGCTGAAAGGGCTTGGTGAGATCTGCCTTGAGAACTGCGGCCTGAACGACGAAACAGCAAAACAGATCAAAGCATTCAGCGCCGATTATAAAAGCCGATTGAGAACAATCGATCTGAGCGAGAATGAAGGCTTCACGGATCTTTCACTCCTCGAAAACGTCAGCAAGCTGAATCTGCTTGACGTTTCCAATACCGGAATCGCGGGATTTGAAGGCCTCAGCCGTGCGCTTGGAGAAGACGGCTTCTCAAGCCAGATCATTGCGGATGGATGTCGGATCTCATCCTTCAATAATCTCGTTTTATCCCCGGACAAACCATCCGCCCTTGCCTTCTCCCTCAATGGCTGCGGCCTGACGGATCAGCTCGCCGCAGAGCTCGGAAACGCTTTGGCAGAGATGGGAAATGTGACCGGCTTGAACATCGGAAACAACCCCGAAATCACCGGTCTTTCCTTCCTCTCGGATTTCACATCGCTCAAAAGGCTGGATGTTTCAAATACAGGTCTGCGTGATTTCAAGGGGATCGAAAAATGCATTTATCTCGAATCACTGCGCGCAAACGATTGCGGGCTGACCTCGACGGCCGGTCTCGAAAACACAACGCTGCTGACAACGGTGATGCTGAACGGTGCCGGCTTGCATGTAGCAGATCTGGCTTTTCTGAAGAATTCATCCGCAGGGATCCAAAACTTGTTCCTGGGTAATAACAACTTCGAAGCGACGGATGCTGCCGCCCTGCAAGCACTGATTGCGCCGATGCGTCAGCTTGTGATGCTGGATCTGCGTCGATCCGCAATTCAGGATGTTTCGTTTCTCAATGACAAAGCGCAGCTTGCCTGGCTGAATCTTGCGGATAACGCAATTACCGATTTCGCTTGTCTCGGCTCACTGGAAAAGCTTGCGAGCCTTGATCTCTCCGGAAATCAGCTGGCCTCGTTTGACCTCGGCAGCTTGCCGGAAAGCATGAAAGTTTTGAATCTCAGCAATAACAGCATCGCATTTGAGGATCCCGTCATCAGCTGCAACCTCGATTGCCTGGATCTGCACGGATGCACTTATCAGACGATCTCGGTTCCGGGCTATTGCCGGTGGGTGATGCTCGACTATGTTGATGCCGCGGATTATACGAACGGATTCCAGATGAAAGAAATCAAAATGGCAGGCTGCCCGCTGAACAGGCAGGTGGCACTCTCAGAAATCTTTGGAGACAAGATCGAATATGTCGATTATGAGGAATACGAAACCTACGCGGCGGACCTCATCACAGCCCACGCAGACGAACTTCTTTCCAAAGGCTGAACCGTGTCCGCGTTGACGCTGAATATCCGCTGTCGTCTTTTGACTTTCGATCTTTTCACGCAACATACAGAAAAGCCGGCGCGTCATCATCATTCAACATGATGGCTGCGGCCGGCTCTTTCTGTTTTAGTTTCAGGGATCGTTTGCTGATTATTCGACCGCGGCTGTGCCGCGCGGGGCAAGGTGCGTCAAAGCATCGCATCGGAACGTTTGCAGCAAGAGAGCCCTTTCACGAAAAAAAGCAGCTCGCTGCTGCAAGCTGCCTGAAAATGGTGACCCGGACGAGAATCGAACTCGTGTTACCGCCGTGAAAGGGCGGTGTCTTAGCCGCTTGACCACCGGGCCTTAAAATGGTAGCGGCAGTTGGATTTGAACCCACGACCTACCGGGTATGAACCGGTTGCTCTAGCCACTGAGCTATGCCGCCATTTACATCCTCGAAAGAATGCTTGTCTATTATAGTATAACCCGGTCTTTTTGTCAACACTTTTCGAAAAAAATCTTTTTGCATTTCAAAGGTTTTTATGAGGCGCCGAATTCAGCGGGAACAATCGGGAACTGTCTGCGAAAAACTGCCGCGCCGTTACTTTTTGATGTGGTCGGGAATCCGGGACGGGATGTGCCAGCGGACGCCGTTTTCATCGCACCACTGTTTTGCGATTTCTTCGACATATGCATCCCAGTCTTTCCCGGCTTGCTTTGCTTCATCCTCCGTAACGGCCGGAATGAGAAGCCAGTCTTTTTCAAGCGTTTCCTGCGTCAGCTTGCCGCAGGCCAGCATGCAGTCGATTTTTGCCTGATCCGCCACGGCGAAGTCCTTCTTTGAAAGCCAGTGCCTTGTATAGCCGGGGATATCGTTTTCTTCATTCTCTTCATAATAAAAAAACATGCACAGCGTCGAAAAGACGATTTTTCTGTCTGGATCGTAATCGCCGAAGAAGGCAACGCCGTTTTTCTCCGCCCAGGCTTTTGCGTCGGCAGCAAGAACACGTTTTTCAAATGAGGCGTATGCCTGTTCGAAATCGGGATGGACCTCGGCATAAATCCGAAACGCGACGCCGTAATTATTATCTTTTTCCTCCACGATTCGTCGGATTTCATTTTCCGCTTCTTTTCCGCCGTGAACGCGAACGAATTCTTTCATCAGTTCGGTTTCGCTCCGCCGAAACAACGGAATGAAAAACCCGGATCGTTCGATCTCCTCGCAATCTTTATAGCCGAAGTCCTCGGTCAGTGCATCTGTTTGAAAATATTGACCGCTGCTTTTTTCAAACCAGACCGCATCCTCGGGGAAGTCGTCGTTTTCATCGTCCCATGCGCCGTAAAACATCAAATCGGTCAACTCTGTTTTCATTGCCGTATCTCCTTTCTGAAGCGTCGGTCAGACGCGCTTAATCCTGATAGTTTTCCGCTTTAATGTTTTTCCGTTGATGAGCACGGCACCGTCCGTGACGTCGTAGAGCCGCAGCAGAAGCTTGGTCAGCATATAGCCCTTGCCGTAATTCCAATACGGCCGGAGCAGAAAAAGAATGCATTTGATCTTGCCGGTTCTGTTTTTGCCCTTTTTCATGAAAAATCCCCTATAAAATCGTTTGCACAAAATATGTTATCAGAAAATAAAAACAAAGTCAATATGCAGTTCGGCGGCGGGATTTCTGACCATTCAGAAAAATGCGCGGCCCGGGGACTTGCCCCCCCGGGCCGCGTGCTGTTGTTTTTCGATTTGACAGACGTTCAGGCGGTCAGCCCGTAAAGGTCACCGTGCATTCCTCCATGATTTTGCCCTTGCTGGTGGGCTGCCATTTCGTGCCGAGCGTCAGATCGGCTTCCCTGGCCTGCACGGTCAGGCTGCGCATGCCGGTGCAGTTGAAGAAGGCGTATTCGCCGATCTCTTTGATCTGCGCGGGGATCGTCAGCGTCGTGAGCTTGTCGTCATAGGCGAAGGCGTCCTTGCCGATATAGGTCAGCGCGGCGGGCATGGTGAAATCCGTCAGCGCGCTCGTGCGGTGGAAGGCCTTTTCCTCGATCCGTTCGATGGAAGCGGGGAATTTGGTCACGTTGACGTAATAGCACTTGTAGAACGCCTTGGAGCGGATGACCCTGACGCCGTCGGGGATTTCATAGGTCGTGGTGACGACCTCATCCTCCTCCTTGCCGGTTTCCGGATTCTTGACCTTGTGCGTCTCCGGATAGCCGTATTTGTCAAAATTGATGTTTCTGCCGCAGGGATAGAAGCAGAGCGTCTGCAGATCCTTGGTGAAGAGAATGCCGTCCTTTGCGGCAAAGGCTTCGTTTGCGGGGTCGACGGCGAATTCCTTCAGATGCTGGTTGTTGGTGAACGCCCAGCTGCCGATCTCCTTCACGTTTTTGCCGATCGTGATCTTCAGCAGGGATTCCGCGTTGCACACGCCGAAATCCAGCACGGCGACCACGGGCTTGCCGTCCACCTCGTCGGGGATCGTCAGTTCTTTGACGGTCGTTTTGTCCGTGTAGCTGCTGACGGCCAGACCGCCTTCCACTTCCTCATATTTGATCTGCACGGCGTTGAGATCCAGCGTGCAGGAGGAGAGGGCGAGCAGCAGGGTCACGGCCGCGAGGATGAGCGCGATCCGTTTCTTCATGATACCGTCACCTCCTCCGGGGCTTCGTTTTGGCTGTCGAGGCGCGCCTGCTCGCGTTCGGCGATCTCCGCGACGCATTTGTCGTGCATCTCGCGTGTGAGGTCATACCAGATGAACGGGATGGTGCAGAGCGTCAGGCCGACGCAGCCGAGGATGACGTAGGTCACCATGACGTGGCTGAAAACGGCGCTGTCAAAGAGCACGTCCCAGTCGCTCGTGAAGCCGAAGGATCTGAGCAGAGCGGGGGCCACGAGACCGAGCAGGGTGCTGACGGGAGTCGTGAACCAGCCGAAAATGCCGATCATGTTGTCGGCGCGTTCGCCGGTCTTCCACTGATGATAGTCGAGAATATCCGCGTTCAGGCCGTCCGTCAGGCCGCCGCAGCCCGCGGAAATCGCGCTGCGCAGGAACATGAAGAAGGCCAGAATCGGCACACTGTTGCCGTTATGCAGGCCGATCAGATAGCCGGCCGTGACGAGGATCCAGACCGCGCGCATGCAGAGGATGATGTTGCGCTTTTCAAACCGCTTGACCAGCGCGGGCATGGAGAGGTTGCCGATCACGGAGGTGATGCCGAAAATCGAAACCAGACCCGTGATCCATTCGATGCGCAGAGAATAGACCAGGGAATAGTTGATCACGCCGTCGGCGATCGCATTCCACAGGCCGAACACGCCGGCAATGTTGACGATCCAGAAGTATTTGTTTTTCAGCAGCGTCTTTGCCGCCTTGCCGAATTCAACCTTGTGGCTGCGGTCCTCGTTGGAGGCCACGCGCTCCTTCACGCCGATCATGAAGAAGGCCATGGCGCAGCTGACGATCGCAAGGATTGGCACGAAGAACTGATAGGAACGGATATCCAGATAGCCGCCCGTCGCCCGGATCATGATCGGGAAGACGATGCGGAAGATCGAGCGCAGCAGCCCAAGGAACACCGCGCCGATCGAGAGATACTTCTGCCGCTCGACGGAGTTGGGCGTGATGAGCGCCACGATCGCCTTCGGATTGTCGTAATAGATCGCGGAGAAGCGGGAGCGGATCGTGAACAGCAGATGCAGGATCACGAGCTTGACCGTGTAATCCAGCGTGGTGGGGATGAACGGAATGATGCAGGTGATGATCGTGATGGGAATGCCGTAAAACACAAGGAAGGGCTTATAGCGTCCGTATTTGCGGCAGAGCTTGTTGCGCAGGAACCAGTTGACCGGGCCGCCGACGCCCATGACCACCAGAATATTGGCGATGATCTGCGGCAGGCCCTTGATGATGCCGTCAAACGGCGCGGACGGGATGAAGTAGAACCCGACGCCCACGGCGGTGCAGATCGCAAAGGCGATCAGCGAGGTGCGGGTCTTGGACTTGGTCAGATGACCCAGGTTCTCGAAGATGGTCATCTGGATCGATTCGATGTAGAGCGTGGCGTATTTCACGATCAGCGCGATCACGGTGATGATCGTGAAATCCATCATCTTGATCTCAAAAATCGAGCCGCAGAGATACCCCGCCGTGAACGACACGGTATCGTTGCAGATGAAGGTGAAGGCGCATACGCCCATGATGCCCAGACAATACGACATAAACTCCTTGATGGAGGTGTATTCCCCGGGCAGCGGCACGTTCCAGTGTTCGCGGACGTATTGGATCAGATCCGTCACGAGCTGGACCGGCGATTTTTTTTGCTTGGCTTCCGCCATTGGATCCCCTCTCTCTTTCGGCAAAGCTGCCGTTGATAGATCCATTATATACGATCCGGCAGATGAATGCAACACCTTTTCGCCGGAACCTGCGGGCAAAATGCCGCAAACGCATTTTTCAAAGTCTGAAAAAATTAAAAAACGTATTTTATAATGTACAGAGTTCGGTCTATAAAAAATATGTGGAGATCAACAGAAATTTTATAATTCAGATAGAAATATACAATAAATAGTATATACTTCGTTCTGTATTTCATTCTTGAAAATATTGTGCTATACTGAAACAACATTGAAACTGAAGAGAAAGGGTTTGTTCTTATGTTCAATGCAGAATTGCTCGCATTCATCCTCTATTTTGCGCTCATCATCGGGATCGGCGTTTATTTCTTCATCCGATCCAAAGGCTCCGGCGACAAGGAGTATTTCCTCGGCGGACGCAGCAACGGTCCGTGGGTCACCGCCATGAGCGCGCAGGCCTCCGATATGAGCGGCTGGCTGCTGATGGGCTTCCCCGGCAGCATTCTCGCCTTCGGCATGGGCAAGGTCTGGATCGGCCTCGGTCTTGCGATCGGCACGGCGCTGAACTGGATCTTCGTGGCCAAGCGTCTGCGCCAGTTTTCATCGGCGGCCAACGACTCCATCACGCTCCCGCAGTATCTGACCAACCGCTTCCTCTCCAAGAGCCCTGCGCTGCAGATCATCTCCGCGCTGGTCTTCCTCGTGTTCTTCACCCTCTACGTTGCTTCGAGCTTCGTGGCCGGCCAAAAGGTTTTCCTCAAGATTTTTCCCGGCATCAGTGAGAGCACCGCGCTGATTATTTTTGCGGCTATCATCGTTGTTTACACCTTCCTCGGCGGCTTCAAGGCGGTCTGCTGGACGGACTTCTTCCAGGGCCTGATGATGCTGGTTGCGCTGCTGGCCGTGCCCTTTATCATCGTCGCCGCCGACGGCTTTGAAATGTCCAAGGTCGTTGCGGATTATGCCTATCTGCCCGGCACGGCGGATGCGGCGGTTTCCTCCTTCAACGCGAATCCCTTCTCTGCCAGCTGGCAGGATATCGCCTCGGGCCTTGCCTGGGGTCTCGGCTACTTCGGCATGCCGCACATCCTGGTCCGCTTCATGGGCATCAAGGACGCAAAGATGGTCAAGAAGTCCGCAACGGTCGGCATCATCTGGGTGGTGCTTTCCCTCGGCGCCGCGATCGCGCTGGCGATCCTCGGCCGCGCCCTCTTCGCGGAGGAGCTGCTGGCCAACGGTACGCAGGAGCGCATCTTCATTGTGGCGACCTCGCTGTTCCCGGCTTTCATCGGCGGTCTGCTGCTCGCGGCGATCATCGCCGCTGCCATGAGCACGGCGGATTCCCAGCTGCTGGTGGCTTCTTCCTCCTTTACGAGCGATATTTATAAGCCCGTCTTCCGCAAGAACGCCTCCAACAAGGAAGTGCTTTGGGTCGGCCGCGTGGTCGTGCTGATCATCGCCGTGATTGCCTTCTTCATCGCGCGCAGCAAGTCCGAGGCGGCGGGCAGCATCATGGGCATGGTCGAAAACGCCTGGGGCGGCTTCGGCGCGGCCTTCGGCCCGGTCATCATCCTCTCGCTGGTCTGGAAGCGCCTGACCTATAAGGGCGCGATCGCCGGCGTCGTCGGCGGCGCGGTGACCGATGTGGTCTGGCTGATCTTCCTCTCATCCAAGACCGGCATCTACGAGCTGCTGCCCGGCTTCATCATGGGCGCGATCTGCTGCGTGATCGTCACGCTGCTCGACAAGGAGCCGCCCAAGGAAGTGCAGGCGCTCTTTGACCGCGCGGTCAGCGAAGAAGCATAACAGATAAAACGACATAATTGCAGCCGTCACCTCATAGCTTGATGCTGGAGGTGACGGCTTTGCTTTCTTCTGTGCTTTCCGCGCTGAACGCCGCGCTCTGGGGGCCGCCGATGCTGGCGGCGTTTCTGGGGACCGGCGTTTATCTTTCCTTCCGCACGGGCTGGTTTCAGCTGACCGGCCTGCCCGTCTGGCTGCGGGCGACGCTGCTGCAGCCGCGCAGCCGGCAGCGAACGGCGGCGGACGGCGCGATTTCCCCCTTCGGCGCGCTGAACGCGGCGCTCTCCGCCTGCCTGGGCACGGGCAACATCGTCGGCGTGGCGACGGCGCTGTGCGCGGGCGGGCCGGGCACGGTGCTGTGGATGCTGCTCTCCGCCGTGCCCGGGATGATGACCTGCTGCTGCGAGACGATGCTCGGCGTGGAATACCGCACCCGCGACGCGCAGGGGCGCTATCACGGCGGTCCGACGGAATATCTGACCTATGGGCTGGGGCGGCCGCGGCTGGCAAAGCTCTATGCGCTGTTTCTGGTCGGCGCTTCCTTCGGCATGGGCAATATGACGCAGGCCAACGCCGTGGCGCAGGGGCTGGCAGGGTTCGGCATTCCGGCGTGGGGGAGCGCCCTGCTCCTTCTGCCGCCGCTGACCGTGCTGCTTGCGGGCGGGCTGCAGCGCATCACCGCGCTGGCGGAGCGCCTGATCCTGGCGCTGACAGTCGGCTTTGCCGCGGCCTGCCTGTGGATCATTTTTCTGCACCGCGCCGCGCTGCCCGGCTCGCTGCGCATGATCGCGCGGGAGGCCTTTACGCTGCGCGCCGCCGGCGGCTACGGTCTGGCAAAGGCGGCCCGCTGGGGGATCGCGCGCGGCGTTTTTTCCAACGAGGCGGGGCTTGGCAGCAACGCGCTGATCCATGCCGGCGCGCACTGCGATCACCCCGGGGCGCAGGGCATGTGGGGGATCCTGGAGGTCGGGATCGACACGGTCGTCATGTGCACGCTCACGGCGCTTGCTTTGCTCACGAGCGGCGTCTGGCGGCCGGATGCGCCGCTGGCCGGGGCCGATCTCTGCGCGGCCGCGTTTGAAACGGCGTTCGGGCGGGCCGGCGGCGCGCTGCTGACCGGCAGCCTGTGTCTGTTTGCCTTTGCAACGCTGAACGCCTGGTCCTATTACGGACGGCGCGGCGCCCAGACGCTCGCGGGCAGGCGCGGCGCGCGGTGGTTTCCGCCGCTGTATCTGGCCGCGGCCGCCGCCGGCTGCCTGCTGCGGCTGGAGCCGGTGTGGGCGATCTCGGATCTGTTCAACGGACTGATGGCGCTGCCGAATCTTTATGCCCTCTGGCGGCTCGCGCCGCGCGCGGCGACGCTGCTGCGGGAGTATCGCAGAGAAATAAAACAGCCCGGCCCGAAAACCCGCAAGTTTTGAAATGCGGTTGTATTTCATTTTAAAAAGTGGTATGCTGAAAGCAGAAGAATTGAAACTGCAAACACAGGAATCGAGGCGATGTCAATGACCATTCGCAATTCCGCGCTGCTGCGCCTGCTTTCGCTGCTGCTCGCGGCGCTGTTTCTGCCGCTTTCACTGCTGACGGGCGGGCTGGATGCCGCTGCGCCGGGGCAGCCGCCGCAGGAAAAAACGAATCTCGCCGGGCCCGGCGCGTTCTTTCGCTCGCAGGGCGTGACGACGGATGGGGCGCATCTCTGGTTTTCCGCCAAAACGACGCTCCTGCGCACGGCGCTCGACGGCAAAACCCCCGAGGCGCTCAATCTTTCCGCGATCCCCGCGCAGCTCAGGGAGGATGCGGGCATTGCGCATATCGGCGGGATCAGCTGGTATGACGGGTGCATTTATGCCGGGATGGAGGACAGCAAGGTCTGGCAGCATCCGACGGTCGGCGTGTTCGACGCGGAGACGCTGGCGTTCCGGACGTCCTATGCGCTCGATCCCGCGCTGGTCACGCGCGGCGTGCCCTGGGTGGCGGTCGAGCAGGAGACCGGACGGCTCTGGTGCGCCGATCACAGCAAAACGCCGACCTGCCTTTGCGTCTATGACCTCGCGAACGGCTGCGCGCTGCTGGGAACGCTTCCGCTGCAGGGGGCGCTGCCCGCCGTGCAGGGCGCTGAAATCCGGGCGGGCATCCTGTATGCCGCCTCCAACGACGCAACCGCCGCGATCTACACCGTGGATCTGACCGACGGACGGGTGGACAAGCTTCTTGACCGCAATCTGCTCGGCGGCGAAGGGGAGGGGCTGACGATCCTTGAAACGGCGGAGGGCCCCGTGCTGGTCGCAATCGACCTCGGAACGCTGTTTGTCAACGCATTTGTGCGGCGCTATCCGCTGGCAGCGGATGATTGACAAGCTCCCGCGCGCGTGTTAAAATAATACTATCATTTATTTGTGGGGAGGGATGTCTGTGCTGCTGCACACCTTGCTTCAAAAAGCGTCTTACCGTCTTTTTCTGCTGATCCTGTCGCTGGTCTTTGCTTCCGGCGGCGCGGTCCCGCCGTTCGATGCGGCGCCGATCGCCGTAAGCGATCCGGATTCCGTGCAGATGACGTTCCTGGCGCTGGCGGATCCGCAGATCTCCAACTATCTTTATAAACGCTATCCGATTTTTGAGGCGGCGAGCGCGGATATCCAGCGCGGCAAGGGCGTCTATGACGCCGTCATGATCGCGGGCGATATCGCCGAAAACGGCTTCGCTTCCGAATACCAGCTGGTCTGTGATCATCTGAGCGGGCTGGATTGCCGCTA
>JAFWCS010000031.1 GCA_017534365.1 Clostridia bacterium
CGACGTCCAGCACCATCATCACGGAAAAGCCGAGCAGAAACAGCAGGGCGGCCTGCAGATGGCGGCCGCCCTGCGCTGCCTCCGGCAACAGGGCGTCCGCGACGACGAAGAGCATCGTGCCCGCTGCGAGCCCCAGCAGATAGGGGAGCAGAGGAACGAGCAGCGAAGCGAGCAGGAGCGTGAGCGCGGCGGCAACCGGCTCCACCGCCCCGGACAGCAGCCCGAGCAGGAAGGCGCGCGGCTTGCTTCGCCCGCCGGCATAGAGCGGCAGCGAAATGATTGCGCCCTCGGGCAGATTCTGAATCGCAATGCCCAGCGCGAGCGCAAAGGCGGCCGCCTTTGCGCCGCCGACGTCTGACGCGGCGTATGCCGCGCCGACCGCCATGCCCTCCGGGACGTTGTGCAGGGTGACGGAAAAGAGCAGCATGGCCACGCTGCTCATGCCGTGCCTGCCGTGGCCGGCATGGGTGCGCAGACGCTGCACCGCCCGGTCGGCGATACGCATGAGCGCGACGCCTAGCCAGAACCCCGCCAGCGGCGGCAGAAACGCCAGCCGCCCGGAAGCGGCGCAGGCCTCCAGCGCCGGCAGCAGCAGGCTCCAGATGCCGGCTGCCGTCATGATGCCCGCGGCGGCAGCCGCGCAGATCCTTGAAAATGCGGGGCGCACTTCTCGCAGCAGGCAGACCCCGGCTGCGCCGAGCGCAGTAAATAAAAAGGGCGGCAGGATCCCGAACAAAACAGATCGATGCAAGAGCTTCCACCTCCATGCCATCGTATGCCGCCGCGTGGAATGACGTGCGAAAAACGGTATACAATAAGAAGGAACGACGAGGAAAGGAGGAAGGACATGGTCGATTATCGAAGCCGTTCGCGCCGCACACTGGCGTATCTGCTGCGCACGCCGCCGCAGGCAACGGCGGCGCTGCGGGGACGGACGGCGCACGGGACGCTGATGGCGTTTCAGCTGCCGACCGGCGCGTTTCTTGTGCTGTCCGTGCAGGGGGAGGCGGCAGGGCCGCACACACTGACGCTGCGGATCGGCGAAGCGGAATGGCGGCTCCCGTCTTCCGCGGCGGACGGCGTATGCTGGTGCGGCTTTTTTACGCGCACCCTGCCGCGCGAAGAAGCCGTATCGGTCGAAACCGCGCAGGGCGCGCGCATCGCAGCCGGCCGTTTGCGGGCGGCGGAGCACCGGGACCCCGGACTTCCGCATTGACTTTTTCCGTTGGATTCGCTATACTGAAGAAAACGGAAGGGAGCGGATTCGATGGCAAACGGGCTGCTGCAGTTTGATCCCGCTGTGTTTGCGGCGGGCGAGACCTATCAGATTTTAGCGCGGGTGAAAAGCGCCTGCGCCTTTGCCGTGGAGATCGACGGCAAACGGTATGAGGACCATACCAACGGCGTGGTGCGCACCGCAACGCGGATCCATCGCGTCACCGTCCCGCAGGCGGCGCTGGATGCGGCAAAGGCTTACACGGTCGTTTTGCGGCCGGTGATCGTGCGCCGGGCCTATCGCAGCCGGTTCGCGCCGGAGCAGCGCGTCACGTATCCGTTCGCGCCCATCCCAGCGGAGCGCGTCAACATCTATCATATTGCCGACACCCACGGGAAGGCGCGCCATGCAGTCCGCTCGGCGGCGCTTTGCGGCAAGCCGATCGATCTGCTGGTGCTCAACGGCGATATCGTCAACGCCTCGGACCGCGTGTCGGACTTTGATACGATCTATCGGATCGCCCAGGGCGTGACGCACGGCGCGCTGCCGGTGATCTGCACGCGCGGCAACCATGATCTGCGCGGCAGGGCGGCGGAGAAGCTGGGGGACTATATGCCGAACGTCAACGGCCGCTTCTATTATACGCTGCGGCTGGGCGCGCTCTGGGCGCTGGTGCTCGACTGCGGCGAGGACAAGCCGGATGACCATGAGGAATACGGCGGCGCGATCTGCTGCCATGCCTTCCGCGAGGAGGAAACGGCGTTTCTGCATGACGTGGTCGCGCGGGCCGCGCAGGAATATGCCGCGCCGGGCGTCCGGCACCGGCTGGTGATCGCGCATCATCCGTTCACCAATGTGGGGGAGCCGCCGTTTGACATTGAGCAGCCGCTGTTTGCGGCGTGGGCGGCGCTGCTGCGGGAGGAGATCCGGCCGGAGCTGTATCTCGCCGGGCACTATCACCGCTGCTTCGTGAGCCGGCCGGGCGACGACTTCGATACCCTCGGGCAGGCCTGCCCGGTCGTGGTCGGCGCAAAGCCGGAGGGGGATCGCTTTACCGGTTGCTGCGTCACGCTCGGCGGCGATGCGCCGGAGATCACCTTCCATCAGGGATAATCCGTTCATCGGAATGAAAAAACCAGGCTTGCAGTGCGCACGGCACCGCAGCCTGGTTTGTTTTTCTGTTCTCTGAAACTCA
>JAFWCS010000282.1 GCA_017534365.1 Clostridia bacterium
AGGGTATACAGCCGGTTCTTGGCCACAAAGGGATTCTCGATCGTCAGCACGCCGCCGACGCAGCCGCCGGGGCAGGCGTTGAGCTCCACGAAATCCACGGCGGGGATGTTGCCGTCCTCGATCTGGTCAAGCACGGAAATCACGTTCTCGATGCCGTCGGCCGCGATGATCTTGTCGTTGAAAAGCGCGGAGGCCTCGCCGCCGCACATGGCCCAGCTCAGGCCGATGCGGCCCGCCTGGGTGCTGACGGTCGGCGCTTTTTCGCACTTCATGACGTTGATCAGCTGAAAATAGACCTCGTTGACGGAAACGACCAGATCCACCGCGCTTTTGTAGCTGCCGAAACCGTTGCGCACGTAGCTCACCTTCGCCGGGCAGGGCGAAATGAAGCAGACGCCGATATCCTCGGGCCTGAGCTCCGGATGGCGGAACAGCGCGCGCTCCCGCGCCATCGTCGCCGCCACTTCCATGGGCGGCAGCAGCGGGATCATGTTGTCCTTCAGGAAGGGGAAACGCAGCACGATCAGCCGCGTGACGACCGGACAGGCGGTGCTGATGACCGGCTTTTTGATGCCTTCGGTCTGCAGATAGATCCGGGTGTAGGCGGAGACGAACTCCGCGCCCTTGGCAACCTCGAACACGTCGTCAAACCCGAGATCCAGCAGCCCCTGCAGCACGTAATCCAGATCGTCCAAATGGTCGAACTGCGCAAACAGCGCCGGGGCCGGCAGCGCGATTTTATATTTGAACTGATGGATCTTGTCGAGTGAATCGTAGCTGCTCTTTTTTGCGTTGTGGGTGCAGTGGCGGATGCATTCGCCGCAGTCGATGCAGCGGTCCGCATCGATCTCGGCGCAGCCGCGGCGCACGCGGATGGCCTCGGTCGGGCAATGCTTCATGCAGGTGGTGCACCCGGTACATTTTTCGGCGTCAAGCAACACCGAATGGATATAACTATTCATCGGAACCTATTCCTTACGGTTCAGTAATTCACCTTCATGGTGATGACGGTACCCACGCCCACCGTGGAATCGATCTGCATCTCATCGGTGTAGCGCTTCATATTCGGCAGGCCCATGCCCGCGCCGAAGCCGAGGGAACGGATGTTGTCCTGCGCGGTGGAGAAGCCCTCCTCCATCGCCTTCTCGATGTCGGCGATGCCGGGGCCGTGATCGGTCAGCACGATTTTGATGCAGCCGTCCTCCACCGTGACGTCGGCAACGCCGCCGCCCGCGTGGATCACCATATTGATCTCGCCCTCATACATCGCGATCGAGACGCGACGGATCGTTTCGGGATTGAAGCCAAGCTGGCGCAGATTCTTTTTGACCTGCACGGAGGCCTGCCCCGCCGAAGTGAAATTGTCGCCGTCCACCTCGTAGTGAAAGGTCAGGGCATCAGCCATCCAGCTCACCGTTTCCTTTCAGCCCGTTGGCATAGAGAATGCCGCAGGCCTCATACATGCGCTTGGCGGTGGTGAGCACGGTGATGCCGCTCTCGCAGGCAAGCTCGACCATCGCGGGGCTCGGCTGCTTGGAGCGCACGAACACGATGCAGCGCATATCCATCATCTCGGCGGTGCGGATGACCTGCGGATTCACAAGCCCGGTGAGCAGCACGGCCTGATGCTTGACATAGGCCAGCACGTCGCTCATCATATCGCTGCCGCAGGCGGACTGGATCTCGCAGTCGGGATCGCCGCCGCACAGCTGCTGCGCATCCAGCAGCGTTTTGATTTCGTTGATCGTCATTGCCGGATCCTCGCAGACGCTCAGGCGTATTTGGCGAGGATGTCCTTCACCTGATCGGGCGTAACGCGGCCGTAGACGTCGTCGTTGACGGTGAAGACCGGCGCAAGGCCGCAGGCGCCGATGCAGCGGCAGGCCTCGAGCGAGAACTTGAGATCGGTCGTGCATTCGCCGGCTTCGATGCCCAGCTGCTTGCTGATCTCATCCAG
>JAFWCS010000283.1 GCA_017534365.1 Clostridia bacterium
GGCCTCTATGGGCGTTTACATTTTCACGTGGAAGAAGCTGCGCGCCTATCTGATCGCCGACGAAGCGAAGGAAGGCAGCAGCAACGACTTCGGTCACGACGTCATCCCCGCCATGCACGAGGCGGGCGAGCGGATGTTCGCCTATCAGTTCGACGGCTACTGGAAGGACGTCGGCACGATCAACAGCCTCTGGGACGCGAATCTGGATCTGCTGAATCCGAAGGTAGATCTGGATCTCAACGATGACAGCTGGCGCATCTATTCCAAATCTCCGACCGCGCCGCCGCATTATATCGGCAGCACCGCGAAGGTGGAGAATTCCATGATCACCGAGGGCTGCGAGATCGAGGGCAAGATCGATTTCTCCGTGCTGTTCGCAAACGTGACGGTCGAAGAGGGCGCGGAGGTGCGCTATTCCATCGTCATGCCCGGCACGGTCATCAAAAAAGGCGCCGTCGTGCAGTATGCGATCGTTGCGGAGAACGCGGTGATCGAGTCGGGCGCCGTGGTCGGCGAAAGCCCGGAAAACATGGCGGATATCAATGACTGGGGCGTTGCCGTTGTCGGCAACGGCGTGACCATCGGCAAGGGCGCAAAGGTCGCGCCGAAGGCGATGGTCGATACGGATATCGGAGGTGCGGAATGATGACAGCAAAAAATGTGCTTGGTATTATTTTCTCCAATGCGTATGACGAGGCGCTCCCGGAGCTGACCGCGCTGCGCACAATGGGCTCCATCCCCTTTGCGGGGCGCTATCGCCTGATCGACTTCCCGCTCTCCAACATGGTCAACGCCGGCATCCAGAAGGTCGGCGTCATCACCAAGAGCAACTACCGCTCGCTGATGGATCACATCGGCAACGGCAAGGCGTGGGATCTTTCCCGCAAGCGCGAGGGCATGACCATCCTGCCGCCGTATAATTCCACCGAGAGCGGCGTTTTCAAGGATAAAGTGGATTCGCTGTACGGCAGCATCGATTATCTGCGTCACGCCGATAAAGAGCTCGTGCTCTGCACGGACTGCAACGTCGTGAGCACGATCGACTACGACGCGATCATCAAGGCCCACACGGCCAACAATGCGGACGTGACCCTCGCCTACACCAACGGTGTTCCGCCGCAGATGCGCGCCGCGACCGAGCTGGTCATGGACGCGCAGGGCAAGGTCACCGCCTGCCGCAGCATCGACTGCTACAGCAGCTCGGTCAGCTATTCGCTGAAGATCATGGTCATCAGCCGCACGCTGCTGGAGCGCCTGCTGCATGAGGCGCACAGCGCCGGGCAGACCAGCCTTGAGCAGATCATCGCCTCCAACCTGCAGTTCCTGAACGTTTACGGCTATGAGGTCGGCGGCTTTGTGCGGGTGCTGTCCTCGCTGCGCAGTTATTACGAAGCGAATCTTGCGCTGCTTGCGCGCGAGAACCGCGACCTCCTGTTTGATCCCGAGCGTCCGGTATTCACCAAGGTGCGTGACGAGGTGCCGGCGGTTTACGGCCTGAACGCAAGCGTTTCCAACTCCCTGATCGCTGACGGCTGCAGGATCGAGGGCGAAGTGGAAAACAGCATCCTCTTCCGCGGCGTGACCGTGGCAAAGGGCGCGAAGATCAAGGATTCGATCCTGATGCAGAATACCTATATCGGCGAAAATGTTTCGCTGGCCAACGTGATTCTTGACAAATCCGTGGTCGTGAAACCCAACAAGATGCTTTGCGGCGCGCAGAATTATCCTGTCTACGTGGGGAAAGGGATTGTGATTTAAGTAAAGAAGCGGGTTTTGCGCCGCGAGCTGCGCGGCGCAAA
>JAFWCS010000284.1 GCA_017534365.1 Clostridia bacterium
ACGCAGGCCACCTTCCGCGACAAGCTCACCTTCATCACCGCGAGTATGACCGGCCTGCAGTATCCCTGGTCTTTCCGCGCCTGGGGCGCGCTGGCCTCAGCGTCGGTCTTTATGAATACGATGTATGCATATAATAAATACGGCTTCAACAGCCGCCTGGGCGTCATTCTCGGCACGATCGGCTCCGCCGCGATCTTCATCACGGTCAACTGCCCGTCCTGGGGCGTGGAGAAGGATTTCACCGTCCTGCGCTGCCTCGGCCACTGGCTGGGCGCCGTGCTCTTCGCCGGCTGCTGCGCGATCCCGCTGGTGATCCTCCTGCTGAGCAAGGCGATCAAGGAGAAGGGCCGCTTCCTCGGCGCGCTGATCGCCTTCGGTCTGGTGCTCGTCGCGCTGCTCGTGCTGACCGTGGCGGGCTTCAAGAGCGCGATCATCGAGAATATCCCGATGACCGCCGCCTACGTCCTGCTCTTTATGCTGAACTTCACCCATTTCTTTGAGAAAGAAGGCAAGGCCGCATGAATGTCTCCGCAAAGTCGCCGCTTGCGGCGATCCTGGCGCTGCTCGCGCTGATCGGGTCGTTCTTCTGGCGCATGGCCTATCCGGATTACATGGAACGCCGCACGCCGGTGGCCGACGTGCCGGGCGTGGCGGATTCGGCCTACGTGCCGCAGGGCGCGACCTGGCTCGCGGCGGGCGACTGCTACGTTTCCTGCGGCTATATGGACGACGACACGGATTCCCGCCTCTTCCTGCTCAGGGACGGCGCGGCGAAATGCGTGATTCTGCAGCGCGCGGACGGCAGCCCCTACGGCGGCCATGCTGGCGGCGTCACCTGCGCGGGGCGCTTCGTCTATATCAGCAACCAGAGCCAGCTGTTCGTGCTGGACGCGCAGGCGCTGCTCGATGCGGAAGACGGCGGGACCGTCGCCTTCCTCGGCAGCATCCGCGTGCCCTGCAACGCCTCCTTCTGCTCCTGCGACGGGACGCTGCTCTATGTCGGCGAATACCATGCCGACGGCTATGAAACGGAGGAGAGCCACCGCGTCACGACCCCGGACGGGAGCGACTATCAGGCGCTGACCTTCGCTTATCGCGTTGATCCGGCGGCGGAATTCGGTCTGGAGACCGTGCCCTGCAAAGCCTTCGCCGTCTGCGACAAGATCCAGGGCTTCGCCGTGACGCCGGCAGGGGAGGCAGTGCTCTCGCAGTCCGGCGGGCTGATGTCCTCAAAGCTGCTGCGGTATCAATGCGGCGGCGAACCGGACGGCACGGTCACGATCGACGGCGTGTCGCTGCCGCTCTTCGCGCTCGACAGCGTGCGGCAGACGGGCAGCGTGACGCTCCCGCGCATGAGCGAGGATCTGGAATGCTGCAGCGGGCAGATCCTGGTCAGTTTCGAAGCCTGCGCAAAGAAATTCTATCCGCAGCTCCTGCCCTTCGCCGAGAAGCAGATGGTGCTCCTCGATCTTTGAACCGAATCAACAAAAGCGTCTGCCGCTGCAGACGCTTTTTTAATGAGAAATGAGGAGTTAGGAGTTAGGAGTTAGGAATTAGGAGTTAGGCGTTCCGTCGCGGCATCAGCCGCGCGGTTGCCTGCGGAATGCACAGCGGCACCGGCTAATAGCCTCCCTCACTGAGGGAGGTGTCGAGCGAAGCGAGACGGAGGGAGTGATGCGCCTGCGGTGCATGCGGAACGCTGAAACAGCGTTCCCTACACTGCCCGCCGGCGACTTCCTGCTTGATTTGCGGGCGATTGGTAATCGCCCCTACCTGACCGCCGCCGACCGGCAATTTACCGGCAATACCCCGCGCGGTCGG
>JAFWCS010000285.1 GCA_017534365.1 Clostridia bacterium
GGCAGGTCAGCGCCTGCGCCGACAGCTCCTTGCGGATCAGCGCCTGCTCCGGCGGATCCTGCGGCTCGGCGGGGCGGTTCTCATCGAGCGGCGCCAGCCGTTTCTGATCGTGATACCATGCGTAATAGGTGTTCTTTGCAATGCTGCACAGCCAGGCGGGCGCCTTTTCTTTTTCCCTAAGGGCAGAAAAATTGAGGTAGGCGCGAAAAAACGTCTCCTGCGTCAGCTCCTCCGCAACGTCCGGACGATGAGAGAGCTTCAACAGATAGCGATAGATAAAGTCCTTGTTTTCGCTGAAAACGATCTCAAACGCCGTCACTTTCTCACCGCCCTTCCTCTGTTAGATGCAAAACCCGTGGAAACGTTACAATTATAGCATATAATTTCTTTTCTGTCAGCTTTCCGGGCAAAAAAAGCCCCCCCGAACACCCGGTGTGCGGGTTCGGGGGGATCACAGGTCGTTTCTCTGCTTCCGATCGTTTTACAGCTGGCCCTGCGTTTCCGTATAGGGCAGGAGCGAGATCTCAAGGTTGCCGTTTTTGGTGCGCAGCGCGTCGATAAAGTCCTTTTCTTCCGCGACGTTTTTCATCTGCACTTTATAGGAAAGACGGAACATGCTGCCCATGTCGGTGGTCTTGACGCCGGCATTTTCGACCTTCTTGAGGTAGCGCGCAAACACTTCGTCAAACGCGCCGTTGTAGGCCAGAGATTCGGGGATCGTGATCTTCAGCAGCTGCTCGGCCGCCTGGCCTTTATGCTCAAACAGCGGCACGAAGCTGAACAGCAGAAACAGAAGCGCAAGGCAAAGCAGGATGATGACGCCGTAGGCCAGATAGCCCATGCCGAAGGCGATGCCGGCGCCCATCGCGCCGAGAATCGCGGCGATCTCATCCGCGCTGCCGGGCGCGGAGCGGAAGCGGATCAGGCTGAACGCGCCGCCGATCGCCACACCCGCGCCGATGTTGCCGTTGACGAAGGTGATCACCGCCGCCACGACGAAGGGGATCAGCGCCGTGACGATGAAATAGCGTTTGGTGGAACGAACGCGAAAGCTCATCAGCCATGCGTAAAGGAACCCGACGGTCAGGGCGACGCCCGCCATGAGGAAGAACTGCGCCGGGGTAATCACTGCGGAATAAATCGAATCAAACATGTTCAAGCACTCCTTTTATATGCGTCTGTCTGTGAATGCGTCAGCCGGCGTTTGTAGGCCTCGCCGTATTTGGAAAAGCTGCCGGTGCGGATCTGACCGGCGGAGAGGATCTCCGTGAGCCACAGGGGCACGGCATCCTGCACCTTGACCTCCAGGATCGTCCGCCCGTAGGCCATCAGCGGGCTGCCATCCATCGAATCGGTCAGCGTCATGGTCTCCATGCGGTAACGGGGCGCCTCGTCAATCGTCAGGCGCAAATCCCCGTCCGGCTCGAAATAGGCGGTGCGGTCATAGATGATCAGGCAGGCCGGCTGCAGCGTACCGTAGAAATCACGGAAGGCCGTGATCTCGCGGTCGATCTGACTGTCGGCGCGCAGATCCTCTTTGCCGGCAAAGAACCGCTCGACCTGCGGGATCGTCGTTTCGATCCGCCGTTTATAGACGACGCCCTTCGCCTTGCGCTTGAGCTCCAGAAAAACGGGAGACGTTTCCGTTGCCAGTCCGTAGGAACGCAGGCGGATCTTCTCTTTGAACGCCGGCTTTTCCATGCTCGCGCGGATCAGCCGGTAATTCGGCGTGTCGTAATACAGGGAGGCGATCGATGTCTTTCCGTATTGATCGATCTCCATATCCCCCTGCAGCCGCTCCCGCAGGAACGCCGTTTGATAGGCGGAAAGCAGAAACTTCATTTCTTTCCGCTTCATGACTGTGATGCTCATAGC
>JAFWCS010000286.1 GCA_017534365.1 Clostridia bacterium
ACAAGCAGCCGTAGGACTGCAGGCGTTCGCTCTGCTTGCCGCTGGGGATGCGGGTGCTACGGGTGTCGTCGACCGCGTTGACGACGATCGTGTTCTCACCCGCGTGCAGCAGGGCCGTCACGTCAAAGCGGAAGCTCGTGTAGCCGCCGGTGTGGTCCCCGGCAGCCTGCCCGTTGACGAAAACGTGCGTTTCATAGTCCACGGCGCCGAAGCAGAGGAAGACGCGGCCGGCCAGCTGCGTTTCGGTGATCTCCACGGTGCGGCGGTACCAGACTGCGGGAATGAAATCGGTGTAGCCGATGCCGGACAGCTTGCTCTCCGGGCAGAAGGGGACGGTGATCTGCCGCTCCCAGTCAGCCTTTTCAAGCATGCCGCCGGCCAGGCCGCTGTTGCCGAAGTCGAAGGCGAAATCCCACACGCCGTTGAGATTCTGCCACTGTCTGCGTTCAAACTGGGGATTCGGGAATTCCGGTCGGGGGATGCTCATTCTGATCAACCTTTCATCTTTTTTTGGTTTGCGCTCTGCGGCGCAGCTCCTCGAGGGGTAGCTCCGTCAGAACGCCTTTTTTTGCGTAAAAGCAGTGTTCGCCGAGTTCAAAAATATGGATGTCGCTCGGAATATCGTCCGAAAACACGTTGACGAACCGCGCGTCGGGCAGCGCCGCGCGCAGCTGCTTCGGCTTCTGGATATCCTTGCAGTTGCGCCCGCGGATGCGTCCGGTTTTCGGATCCATCGGCGTTGCGATCAGATGCGAAACGCCGTATCGTTCGCAGATCGGCCGCAGAAAGAATTCCGGCGAGGCCGAGCAGACGACGATCGGACGGGCGCGGTTCTCCGGGCGAAAGATCGGATAGATGCGTTTTTCCTCCGCCTGCCAGAACCGCACCGCCAGCTTCTCGCCGTCGACAAAGCGCAGGAACGAGAAGCAGCGCCCCTTGAAGCTGTCGCCGCAGCCGAGGAAAAAGAGGATCAGATTCAGCAGCAGCCACGGCCCCATCAGAAGCAGATACGGCCGGTGCAGCAGGCAGTAGAAGATGAACACCGTTTCCGAATCGAAGGGATAGACGGTTTTATCGAAATCGTAAAGATCGTAGATCATAGCGTCAGCGTCAGCGGTTCGCCGGTCAGGGTGACGGCGGTCTCCTTGTCGGCGCAAATGACGGTGAAATCGCCCTTGCCGGTCAGCGTGCAGCTGCAGGGGCTGCCGTTCTTCCAGACGACGTCGACCGTGACGCCGCCCTTTGCGCGCAGGCCGCGCACGCTGCCGTCTTTCCAGTCGGCGGGCAGGGCGGGCAGCAGATAGATCCGCCCGTCGCGGCTCTGCAGCAGCATTTCCGTCACGCCGCTGACAAAGCCGAAGTTGCCGTCGATCTGGAAGGGCGGATGCGCGTCAAAAAGGTTCTCATAGGTGCCGCCGCCGCGGTGATAATGCACTCCGCTGCTCCGGACCGGGCGCAGCTGCATTTCGATCAGCTTTTTCGCGTGGTCGCCGTCCCGGAGCCGTGCCCAGAAGTTGATTTTCCAGCCGAGGCTCCAGCCCGTGCCGTTGTCGCCGCGCAGCGCGAGGGTCTGCCGGCAGGCGTCCGCCAGCGCCGGCGTGCCGTCCGCGGTGATCAGATCGGCGGGATGCAGCGCGTAAAGATGGGAGCAGTGGCGGTGATGCGGCTCGGTTTCGGGATAATCGTCGTCATATTCGAGCAGCTGTCCGTGCTTGCCGAGCTTGAAATCCGGGAAGCGCGCCATCGCGTCGGCCAGGGACTGCGCGAACGCCGCGTCGATCCCGAGCAGTCCGGCGCTGCGGATGCAGTTGCGGAAGAGCTCGCGCGCGATCGACATCGACATCGTGCTGTAGCGCCCGACGTTGCATTCTTTGCCCTCATAGAGGAAGCCGTTTTCCGGCGAGATGCCCGGCGCGAGCACGAGATGGCCGTCGTATTCGGTCAGCAGCTCCAGATAGAACCGCGCCGCCTCCTTCATGACGGGATAGGCCGTATCGCGCAGGAAGTCGAGATCGTTCGCATATTCGTAATGCGCAAAAAGATGCTCGCAGAGCCAGCCGGAGGAGCCGTGCCAGAAGGCCCAGCAGGCGCAGCCCTCCACGGGCGTGGCCATGCGCCAGAGATCGACGTTGTGGTGCGACGTCCAGCCGCCGACGCCGTATTGCTCCCGCGCCGCGGCCTTGCCGCTTTCGGCCAGCTCGCAGGCCATTTTGACCAGCGGCAGGTTGGCCTCCGCCAGATTCGTCATCAGCGCCGGCCAGTAGTTCATTTCCGTGTTGATGTTGACGGTGTAATTCGAGCGCCAGGGCGCGATCAGGTGATCGTTCCAGATGCCCTGCAGATTCATCGGCTGCGTGCCCGGGCGGGAGGCGGCGATCATCAGATAACGGCCGAAATGATAGATCAGCTCGATCAGCTTGCGGTCGGACGGATCTTTTTTGAACGCGAGCAGGCGGCGGTCGGTGGGCAGGTCGCTGCCCTTGCCGCCGAGATCGAGCGCCACACGGTGAAACAGCGCCTGATAGTCCGCAACGTGCGCGGCCCTGAGCGCCGCGTAGTCCGACGCCGCGGCCAGCCGTTCCTCCACGGGGGCGCGGAAGGGCTTGCCGTCCAGCCAGGGATGCCGGTTCCAGCCGTTGAAGGAGGTCTCCGCCGAGAAGACAAGCAGAGCCTGCGTCGCATCCTCCACGCGCACGCCGTCGTCCGCGCGCCGGCAGCGGCCGTCGCTCACAATGCGCAGGCCGGCAAAGAAGCGGATGCCGCGCTGTGCGGGTTCTTCGGCATAAACGAAGGTGCTGCCGTCGCCGCCGTTCCCTTCACCCGGGCATTCGCCCTCGAGGGTGACGCAGTCTTCCGTCGCCGCGGCATAGGCGCGCAGCTTGGAGGACAGTTGCGCCGTGAAATCCAGCTTGCCGCCCTCGCAGGTGAACCGCAGAACGATCGCGTTCGCGGGGAAGCTGGCAAAGTATTCGCGCGTATAGACAGCCTTGCCTGCGCGGAAGGAGACGCCGCTGACCGCGGTATCCAGATCCAGCCAGCGGCGATAGTCGCGCGCGCGCCCGCTGATGCGGAAATCGACGGTCAGATCGCCCAGCGGCAGATAGAGCTGCGAATTGACGCTCTGAAAATTGGTCTCGACCTCTTCCTGCGCCTCGTGCAGCCGCCCTGCCAGCGCCAGCTTCTGCGCCTTGCGGAAGGAATCGGCCGCGCCGGGGCGGAAGGTTTCTTTCGGCCTCCCGGTCCACAGCTCATCGTGGTTGAGCGCCAGACGTTCCGTCTGCACGCCGCCGAAGATCATGGCGCCGAGATGGCCGTTGCCGATGGGCAGCGCCTGCGTCCAGACTTTGGCCGGGGCAGTGTAGTGAAGCAGTTTGCTTTGATCCATGGATTCCCTCTCCCTTTCAGACAGGATCGAACGCCCGCCGTGCGGACGCAATGATTTTATACAATTATACATGAGAAGTTCCGCCGCGTCAATCGAAAGCGGGAAAAACGCGCCGAATTTCCGAAAATGACGGAAACCTTGCAAATTTTGAATTTATGATTGATTTTTTTGAATGAATCATGTAAAATAAGGAGCATATGCTGCATTCCGCTGCCGGCCGCAAAGGAGGTTGAACGCATGGCGGAGAGTTTTCGCGCAAAGCTGGAGTCCGCATACGGGCATCTGTCCAAGGGGCACCGCAGGATCGCGGATTTCATTAAAGACAATTACGAACGCGCGTCGTTCATGACGGCCGCCGCGCTCGGCGAGACCGTCGGCGTGAGCGAATCGACCGTGGTGCGCTTCGCGAGCGCGCTCGGCTTCGACGGCTACCCCGATCTGCAGAAGCATCTGCAGGAGATGGTCAAGAGCCGCCTGACCAGCGTGCAGCGCATGGAGGTTGCCGCCCGGCGCTATGAGGGCGACGATCTGATCGCCCGCGCGTTCGCTTCCGATATCGAAATGATCAAGGCGACGAGCGAGAGCGTCTCCCGCGCGGAGTTCGACGCGAGCGTGGCTGCGATCAACGCGGCGAACCGGGTGTATATCCTCGGCGTGCGCTCCAGCGCCGCGCTGGCCAGCTTTGCCGCCTTCTATCTGAAATACGTCAAGGAAAACGTGATTCTGGTGGATGCGTCCGCCGCGGGCGAGATGTTTGAGCAGATGCTGCGCATTGCGCGCGGCGACGTCTGCATCGCCATCAGCTTCCCGCGCTATTCCAACCAGACGGCGCAGGCGATCGCCTTCGCCAAGGATCGCGGCGCGACCGTGATCTCGATCACGGACGGCGAGAATTCACCGCTCGCGCGCTACGCGACGCATCTGCTGGTCGCCAAGAGCAACATGGTTTCGTTCGTCGATTCCCTCACGGCGCCGCTGAGCCTGATCAATGCGCTGATCGCCGCCTGCGCCGAGGGCGAAGCCTCGCAGGCGCACACGAATCTGGAAACGCTGGAAACGATCTGGGACCGCTATCACGTTTACAGCAGCGACGGGGAGGACGCCTGATGGAGACGGAGCTGCTGGTGATCGGCGGCGGCGCGGCAGGCCTGATGGCCGTCGGGGCCGCAGGAGAGGCCGGCGTGAGAACGCTCGTGCTCGAGCGCAACGAACGGCCCGCCCGCAAGGTGATGATCACCGGCAAGGGGCGGTGCAACGTCACGAACAATACGGCGTCACTGCAGGCGCTGATCGCCCAGGTGCCGCGCAACGGGCGGTTCCTCTACGGCGCGTTTTCCCGCTTTATGCCGGCGGACACCATGGCGTTTTTTGAGGCGCGCGGCGTTCCGCTCAAGACCGAACGCGGCAACCGGGTCTATCCGGTTTCGGACCGCGCCGTCGATATCGTCGACGCCCTGACCGGCTTTGCCGCCTCGCATGCCCGCATCGTGCGGGGCAGGGCGGAGACGCTGCTGCTCGAGGACGGCCGGGTGTGCGGCGTACGCACGGAAGACGGCGATGAGATCCGCGCGCAGGCGGTCGTGATCGCGACCGGCGGGCTGTCCTACCCCGGCACCGGCTCGACCGGCGACGGCTACAGGCTCGCCGCGCAGGCGGGGCATACGGTCACGCCGCTGCGTCCCTCGCTGGTGCCGCTGGAGATCCACGAGGGCTTCTGCAGCAGCCTGATGGGGCTGTCGCTGCGCAACGTCGCGATCAAGGTGATCGATCAGCAGGCGGGGGAGAAGGAGATCTACGCGGATTTCGGCGAGATGCTCTTCACGCATTTCGGCGTTTCCGGCCCGATCATCCTCAGCGCGAGCGCGCATCTGCAGCCGCCGCTCGCCGGCCGCTACCGGATCGAGATTGACCTCAAGCCCGCGCTTTCGCCCGCGCAGCTGGATGCGCGGCTGCTGCGGGATTTCTCGGAGAATACAAACAAGAATTACATCAACGCCCTCAACGGCCTGCTGCCCAAGAAGCTGGTGCCCGTGATCGTGCGTCTGAGCGGGATCGCGCCGGGCACGAAGGTCAACCAGATCACACGGGAGCAGCGGCAGGCGCTCGCCGCCCTGCTCAAATGTCTGACGGTGCACGTGACGGATTTTCGCCCCGTGGAGGAGGCGGTGATCACCTCCGGCGGCGTGGACGTGCGCGAGGTGGACCCCAAAACGATGGCGTCCCGGCTGACGGACGGCCTCTATTTTGCGGGCGAGGTGCTGGATGCAGACGCCTATACGGGCGGTTATAATTTGCAGATCGCGTTCGCGACCGGCCGGCTGGCCGGGCTGAGCGCGGCGGAAAGGATCAGACTATGACGGACCGGATCATCAATGTTGCGGTGGACGGCCCCGCAGGCGCGGGGAAAAGCACGATCGCCCGTGCGGCCGCCGCGGAGCTTGGCTATATCTACGTTGACACCGGCGCGCTTTACCGCGCGGTCGGCGTTTACGCGCTTGAGCACGACATCCCGACGTCGGACGCTGAAGCGATCACCGGCATGCTCGGCGGCGTCGACGTGACGCTGCGGTTTGTCGACGGCGCGCAGCAGGTGCTGCTCAACGGGCGGGACGTTTCCACAGAGATCCGCACGCCCGCGGCGTCCATGGCCGCGTCCGCCGTTTCCGCCGTGCCCGCCGTGCGCGACTTCCTGTTTGAAACGCAGCGCGCGATCGCGCGGGAACACAGCTGCATTATGGACGGGCGCGATATCGGGACGGTCGTGCTGCCCGACGCGCAGGTGAAGGTGTTTCTGACCGCGTCGCCGGAGCTGCGCGCCCGCCGCCGTTATGACGAGCTGATCGCCAAGGGGCAGACCGTCGAATTCAAGGATGTGCTTGACGAATTGCTGCAGCGGGACTATAATGATTCCCATCGGGCCGTCGCGCCGCTCAGACCCGCGCCGGACGGCGTGATCCTCGACAATTCCGATCTCGATCTTCCGGCGTCGGTCGCGGCGCTGGTCGCAATTATAAAGGAGAAGACCAATGGCTGACAAATTCGATTATTCCAGACTGAAGGAAGGCAAGTTCTACGACTTCATGCGCCCGCTGGGCCGGCTGGTGGTCCGCAAAACGTGGAAGGTGGCATACACCGGGCAGGAGCATATCCCCGCCGAGGGCGGCCTGATCCTCGCCTGCAACCATCTGCACGCGATGGATCCGCTCGTGATTGCGATGGGCATCCCCGACCGGCAGCTGCATTTCATGGCGAAAAAAGAGCTGTATGACAACTGGATCGTCAATAAGCTTTTCACCGCTGTCAACGCGTTCCCGATCGTGCGCGGCAGCGGCGATAAAACCGCCTTCAACTATGCCGTGCGCGTGGTGAAGGAGGGCTATATCCTCGGCATTTTCCCTGAGGGCACGCGCTCGAAGACCGGCGAGCCCGGCACCGCCAAATCCGGCGTTGCGCTCATAGCCAAGGAGGCGCAGGCGGATATCCTGCCCGTTTCCGTCTATTCGAGCGACAAGCTGAAAAAACATACGAAATATACCGTGCGCTTCGGCGAGGTGATCCCCTTCGCCTCCCTCGGCCTGCATGAGGACTCCGGCAAGACGGAGCTCAAGGAGGCGTCGCAGATGATCATGGCGCAGGTCCGGGCGCTCTGGGAGGAAGGCCATTGCGAATAACAACGGCAAAAACCGCCGGCTTCTGTTTCGGCGTGGACCGCGCGGTGCGGCAGGCCTATGCCCTTGCGGCGCAGACGCCGCAGGCGGCA
>JAFWCS010000287.1 GCA_017534365.1 Clostridia bacterium
ACCGCCCCGGGCATGACGATGGAGTAATCCACTTCGGCGCCCTCCTCCACCGTGACGTTGGAGAACAGCACGGAATAGTCGATGCGGCCGCCGATGACGCAGCCGGCGGAGACCATGGAGTTTTCCACCTTGGCCGTACCGGAAAGGTAATGGGGCGCGGTGGACAGGTTCTTGCAGTAGATGCGCCAGGAGGAATCGCTGAGGTCGATATTCGCCTTGGGATTCAGCAGGTCGAGGTTGGCTTCCCACAGGCTGTCGATGGTACCCACGTCCTTCCAGTAGCCGTCGAACTTGTAGGCAAACATCCGTTCGCCCGCGCCGTGCATGGCGGGGATCACATTCTTTCCGAAATCGTTGGAGGAATCCGGATCGTTCTCATCCGCGATCAGGTACTCCCGCAGTTTTTTCCAGGTGAACATGTACACGCCCATGGAGGCCTTGTTGCTCTTGGGATTTTTCGGCTTCTCCTCAAAGGCGGTGATGGCGCCGTCGTCGTCCACGAACATCAGGCCGAAGCGGGAGGCCTCCTCCCACGGTACCTCCAGCATGGCGATGGTGCAGTCGGCGTTCTTTTCTTTATGGAAATCCAGCATCTTGGAATAATCCATTTTATAGATATGATCCCCGGAAAGGATCAGCACGTATTCCGGATCATAGCGCTCGATGAAATTGATATTCTGATAAATGGCGTTCGCCGTGCCTTTATACCACTCGGTGCCCTTGATCTGCTGATAGGGGGAGAGGATGTGAACGCCGCCGTTTGCGCGGTCCAGATCCCAGGACTGGCCGTTGCCGATGTAGTCGTTGAGCTCCAGCGGCTGATACTGCGTGAGCACGCCGACGGTGTCGATGCCGGAGTTGACGCAGTTGGAAAGCGGGAAGTCAATGATGCGGTATTTGCCGCCGTAGGGCACGGCGGGCTTGGCGATGGATTTGGTCAGAATGCCGAGCCGGCTGCCCTGACCGCCCGCGAGCAGCATCGCAATGCATTCGGGTTTGATTGCCATAATGTGGCCTCCTTTTCTTGATCCGCCGCCCGGCGGCGGCAGTCTGGATTCTGCAGGGAACTTATTTCTTTGTTTTCCGGCCCTTTTTGACGGGCACGGCCGGCGCTTCCTGCGCGGCGTCCGCGGCGCGGCGCCTGCGGGAAACGTCCTGAATATACATGCAGCTCAGGCCCTCGATGTCCAGCTCGATGCTGCAGCCGAAGCCGTGCATCGGGATGGGCTTGGCCTTGACGGAGCCGACGGTGCTTTCGCCCCGGCCGCCGTACTGCGGATCCGCAGAGCTGAACACCACGCGGTAGGTGCCCGGTGCGGGCACGCCGATGCGGTAGCCGCGGCGGGTCACGTTGGTGAAGTTGCAAAGCGCGATCACGCTCTTGCCCGCCTTGTCCGTGCGGCGGTAGGCAACGACGGAATTCGTGCTGTCGTCGCTGACGATCCAGCCGAAGCCGTCCCAGCCGTAATCGATCTCCCACATCGCGGGATGCTCCAGATAGAATCTGTTGAGCGCCGCCACATAGTTTTTCAGCTGCCTGTGGGCGTCGTAGTCAAGCAGCAGCCAATCCAGCGGCTGCTTGTAATTCCACTCGATGAACTGCCCGAATTCGCTGCCCATGAACAGCAGCTTCTTGCCCGGGTGGCTCATCATATAGCCGAGGAAGGCGCGCATGCCGGCAAACTTCTCTTCGTAGCTGCCGGGCATTTTATTGATCAGGGAGCATTTGCCGTGCACGACCTCGTCGTGAGAGATCGGCAGCACGAAATTCTCCGAAAACGCATAGAAGAAAGAAAAGGTCAGACAGTCATGGTTGAATTTGCGATAGATGCCGTCCAGGGAGAAATAGCGCAGGCAGTCGTTCATCCAGCCCATGTTCCATTTGAAGTTGAAGCCGAGGCCGCCGAGATAGGTCGGCTTGGTGACCAGCGGCCAGGCCGTGCTCTCCTCCGCGATCATCATCACGTCGCCGTGCTCGCGGAAGATCGCCTCGTTCAGCTTCTGCAGGAAGGCAACCGCCTCCAGATTCTCGTTGCCGCCGTGGATATTGCGCATCCACTTGCCCTCTTCCCGGCCGTAGTCGAGATAGAGCATGGAGGCCACGGCATCCACGCGCAGACCGTCGATATGATACCGGTCGATCCAGAAGAAGGCGCTGGAGATCAGGAAGCTCTGCACCTCCGGCCGGCCGTAATCAAACACGCGCGTGCCCCACTGCTCATGCTCGCCCTTGCGCGGGTCGGCATATTCATAGCAGGGGCCGCCGTCGAATTCATACAGGCCGAACGCATCCTTCGGGAAGTGGGCGGGCACCCAGTCGAGGATCACGCCGATGCCCGCGCGGTGCGCCGTATCGACAAAATAAGCGAAATCCGCCGGGGTGCCGTAGCGGGAGGTCGGGGCGAAATAGCCCGTCACCTGATAACCCCAGGAGCCGTCGAAGGGATGCTCCAGAATCGGCAGCAGCTCGATGTAATTATAGCCCATCTCCTTGACGTAGGGCACGAGCCGGTCGGCCAGCGCGCGGTAATTGAGCGGATTGCCGTCGTCATAGGCCTGCCAGGAGCCGGCATGGACCTCATAAATGTTGACGGGAGACTCATAGATGTTGCGGTGTCTGCGCGCGACCATCCAGCTGCGGTCCTGCCAGTCGAACGACGGATCGCCGTAATATTTTGACGCCGTGCCCGGGCGGGTCTCCGCGTGGAACGCGTAGGGATCGCTTTTATAGAATTTGCGGCCGTCCGCCGCCTGAATATGAAACTTGTAAGCGTCATACTGCCTGACGCCGTGCGCCGTGCATTCCCAGACGCCGTCGCTGATCTTCTGCATCGGCAGGCTCTCCGCCGCCCAGCCGTTGAAATCGCCGGCGACCCAGACCTGCGCCGCACGCGGCGCCCAGACGCGAAACACGACCGCATCATCGCCCGCGGGGTGCGCGCCGAGGTATTCATACGCCTTCGCGTTGGTGCCCTCGTGAAACAGATATAACGGCACTGCGTTTTTTTCTTTGGCCACCTATTTATCCGCCTCCATCCGTTCAGGAAATTCTATGCATAATTATTTAGATTAATTATACCATAAAACAGTGCTTTTGCAAGACCCGTTTGTGAATTTTATAAAAACATTGTTGGTTTTTGACAGCAAACGCGGCAAAATCCGGCGCTTCCGCATTGACAAACCGGCGATTTTTTGATAAGATGACAGTGGTTTATTATAGCCGCACGTTTCAAAACGGCAAACGCTTTTGAAGGAGAAACCGAATATGGTTAGCACTGATCATCTTTGTATGCGCTGCATGCGCGAAATCGGGGAAGCGAAGATCTGCCCGCACTGCGGGTATCACGTGGATTCCGTGCAGATCCCGCCCTACCTGCCCGTGCGCACGCTGGTCGCCAACCGCTATCTGGTCGGCACCCTGCTTGAATACAACAGCGAGGGCGCGACTTATATCGGCTGGGATATGACGGAAAAAAAGGCGGTCAAGATCCGCGAATTCATCCCCGACACCATCACCGTGCGTGACGAAGCCACGCTGCAGGTGCGCGTGATGCAGGGGCAGGAGCGCACGTTCGGCGAGCTGCGCCAGAGCTTCAACGAGCTGTGGACCAAGCTTGCGCGGCTCAAGGGACTCTCCGCGCTCATCAGCGTCAACGCCGTGGCCGAGGATCACGGCACGTCCTACGCGATCTATGACCACTTCGAAGGCATCAGCCTGCGCGATTTCCTGCTGCGCAGCAAGACCGGTTATCTTCCGTGGGAACGCGCGCAGCAGCTGCTCATGCCGATCCTCTCCACCCTCGGCACGCTGCACTCCTCGGGCATCATTCACCGCGGCATCTCCCCCTCCACCCTGGTCATCGCCGGGGATGGCAAAATCAAGATCACCGGCTTCTGCATCGGCGCCGCGCGCACCGCGCGCAGCGAGCTGAGCAGCCAGCTGTTTGACGGCTACGCCGCCATTGAGCAATACGGCTTCAACGGCCAGCAGGGCACGTGGACGGATATCTACGCCTTCGGCGCCGTGCTTTATCGCACGCTGATCGGCAGCGATCCGATCTCCGCGCGCGAACGCATTCAGAACGACCGCCTGATGGTGCCCGGCAAATTTGCGGAGGCCCTGCCCGCCTATGTGATCAACGGGCTGGTCAACGCGCTGCAGATCCTGCCGGAGGATCGCACGCGCACCGTGGAGCAGCTGCGCGCCGAGCTGTCCGCTTCGCCCGTCGCGACAGCGGTCAGCGGACAGTATCAGCAGACCGCGCCCGGCCCGCAGCCCGCCGCCGGCCCGGCCCGCAAGGGGAAACCGAAAAAACCGGTCCGCGGCGGCGCCGTCGTGTTCCTGACGACGCTGCTCTCGCTGCTGCTCGGTCTGGGCATCTTCGCGCTGCTTTCTTTCACGGTTTTCAAAGACAAATATTCTTTCAGCTTCCTGGACGGCAGGGCGCAGACCACGGATGCCGCGCAGGCCGAAACAGTCAAGGTGCCGGATTTCGTCACCCGCAGCTACTACGACGTGATCTCCAACCCGGTATTCAAAAACAATTTCCAGTTCGTGCAGGAATTCGTCTATGACGACGAGGTCGCCGTCGGCTACATCGTGCGCCAGAGCGTCGCGCCGGATACCGACGTGCAGCAGGGCGCGGTAATCACCCTGTACGTCAGCAACGGCAAGGAATCCCTGCTGCTGCCGAACGTGGAGGGCAAGACCGCGGAGGAGGCCGAAAAAGAGCTGACCGATCTCGGCTTCAAGGTGACGAAGACCGAAGCGGTCGATCAGTCCGCGCCGAACAACACCGTGCTCAAAATGTCGCCGCTGGCCAACCAGAGCTATGACCGCGGCACCATCGTCATCCTGCAGATCAACACGCTGCCGGCCGAAACCACCGCGAGCGAGGACGAGGGTTCCTCCTACACCCGCCGCTCCTCCTATTCTTATAATCAGGATGACGAGGATGAGAACGGAAACGGAGAGGAAGAGGAGACCACCACCCGCAGCTATAACAGTTATTCCGACGAAGAATCCGACTACAATTCGGATACCAACTATTGAGTTTAAGGAAAGAAGGAAAGAAGGATGAAACAATCTCTGCGCCGTTTCGGCAAAATCTGCGTCAGCCTGCTGCTTTGCGGCATGCTGCTGTTCACCTGCGCCGCGCCGGCGATCGCCGAGGACGTCAACGGCGGCGGCTTTGACCGCCCGGTCAACGCGCATCTGACCTTCAATGAAGACGGAGAATTCACCATTCTGCAGGTGGCGGATATTCAGGACGGCGCCTTGCTGACCACACTCGCCAAGGAAACGCTGCGCGCCGCCGTGGAAAAAACGAATCCCGATCTGATCATGCTCACCGGCGACAATATCGCGGGTTATGTCTGCACGGTCGGCAGCCTGCCGATGTATGCGATCCGTCAGTTCATGGAAATCTTTGAAGAATTCGGCATTCCCGTTGCCGCCGTTTACGGCAACCACGACGATCAGAACACTGCCATGGATAAGGAAGCGCAGATGGAAGTGTATATGGAATACGACTGCTTCATCGGCTGCAAGGGCGTTGTTGCGGAAAAGACTGTCGGCAGCAACACCATGAAGAACGTCGGGACTTACAATATCCCCGTTTTCGCTTCCAAGGACAGCGATCAGGTGCTGTTCAACGTCTGGTGCTTCGATTCCGGCAACTACAATCCCGATAACAGCGTCGGCGGTTACGGCTATGTGCTGCCCGAGCAGGTCGCGTGGTACGAGGATGTTTCCAACGCGCTCAAGGCGGAAAACGGCGGCGAGCCCGTGCCCTCGATTGCGTTCCAGCACATCGTGCCCCCGCAGATCTACCGCGCGCTCAAGGAAGTGCCCAAAGGTACGGAAGGCGCCATCACCCGCAACGGCAAGTATTACACGCTGCCCGACGACGTGGATCCCGCGACAAACTGGCTCGGGGAACCTCCCTGCCCGCCGAATGTCGATTTTGAGCCCGCCTATGCGCAGGTGGATTCCATGGTGCGTCAGGGCGACGTGGTCGCGCTCTTCTACGGCCACGATCATATCAACAGCTATATTGTGCCCTATGAGGGCATCGACCTCGTTTCTTCGCCCGGCATGACCTATCTTTCCTATAATGACGCGAACCGCGGCTTCCGCACCATCACGATAAATAAAGCGGATCCCTCCGCCTACACGACCAGAACCTACACAGTCGAAGAGCTGTTTGAGGGCAATACCTTCCGCACGGTGCTGCTGAAGCTCCAGAGCATCATCGACATCGTCAAAGGCTTCTTTGTCGACCTCTGGAACACAAAGCTCCAGCCGCTTTTCAGCTGATCATCCTGCAGGCGGGCGCCGTTTCGGGAACGGCGCCCGCTTTCAACGCTCCGGCGGGAGTACAGACAAGAGAAAAGGAGAGCTGCGGAATGCCGAGAAAAGACGCCGGCAGCACAAAAATGAAGATCATCAGCGCCGCCTGGGCGCTGTTCTATGAGCAGGGGTATGACAACACGACGATCGAGG
>JAFWCS010000288.1 GCA_017534365.1 Clostridia bacterium
AGGAACGCTATCCGGACATCATCACCGCCAACGAAAACGGCACGCCCTACTACACCAACTCCTCTCACCTGCCCGTGGGCTTTTCGGAGGACATCTTCTCCGCGCTGGACGTGCAGGACGAGCTCCAGACCCTCTACACCTCCGGCACCGTCTTCCACGCTTTCCTGGGCGAGAAGCTGCCCGACTGGAAGGCCGCGGCCAACCTGGTGCGGAAGATCGCGGAGAATTACCGCCTGCCGTATTATACGCTTTCCCCGACCTATTCCATCTGCCGCAACCACGGCTACATCATCGGCGAGGAATTCACCTGCCCCGAGTGCGGCGAGGAGACCGAGGTCTACAGCCGCATCACCGGCTATTACCGCCCGGTGAAGAACTGGAACGACGGCAAGGCGCAGGAATACAAAGACCGCAAGGTCTATGACATCGAGCATTCGCAGCTGCACAAGCGCGAAGAGATCGACTGCGGCCCCTGCGACCGCGAGGCGGAGCGCCCCGAGCCGGAGAACGCCGGCCGCCCCGCAGCGCCCGAGGAGGAGACGCAGGCGCTCGCGAACGGCATCTATCTGTTCAAGACCGCGACCTGCCCGAACTGCAAGATCGCGCTGGCCAAGCTCGGCAAGAAGGGCATCCCCGTCACTCCGCTTGACGCTTATGAAAACGAGGATCTCTGCATGCGCTTGGGCGTCATGCAGGCCCCCACGCTCGCCGTGATCGACGGCGAGGACGTCGGCAAGTATGCGGGCGTTGCCGCGATCAGCCGCTTCATCGATCATTTCGACGCCGCGGATCCGGCCACGCTGAACTGAGGCCGGTCAATCGAACACATTTCAGCGGCTGTCCCGGTCCTGCCGGGGCAGCCGTATCCTGCAAATCATATCGGGAGAGAGGGCAGTTTGCATGCATGACATCATTATCATCGGCGCGGGTCCGGCCGGCCTGACGGCGGCGCTCTATGCGCTGCGCGCGGAAAAAACCGTGCTGGTGCTCGAAAAGGGCACCTTCGGTGGGCAGGTGACCTTCTCGCCGCAGATCGAGAATTACCCCGGCTTCCTGCAGATGAGCGGCAATGAATTTGCCGACAAGCTCGTCGAGCAGGTGATCGCGCAGGGCGCGGATCTGGAAATGGAAACCGTGACCGGCATCGAGGATCACGGCGCGACAAAGACCGTGATCACCGAGGACGGCCGCCACGAGGGCCGCGCGGTCATCATCGCCACGGGCGTCAAGCACCGGCAGGTGGGGCTGCCGAATGAGGAAGCCCTGACCGGCAGCGGCGTTTCCTACTGCGCGGTCTGCGACGGCGCCTTCTTCAAGGGCCGCACCGTGGCCGTGCTCGGCGGCGGCAATTCGGCGCTGCAGGAGGCAACGCTGCTCGCGAAGGTCTGCAAGCAGGTCTATATCATCCAGAATCTGGACGAAATGACCGGCGAGGCCAAGCTCGTGGAGGGCCTGCGCGCGATGGACAACGTCGAAATGATCTTCGGCACCGTCATCACCGCGCTGCACGGCGAAACCGCCCTGAACGGGCTGACGCTCCACCGCGAGGCGGACGGGCAGGAGTCGTTCCTGGCCGTGGACGGCCTGTTTGTCGCGATCGGGCTGATCCCGCATAACGAGGCCTTCGCCGAGATCGCGGGGCTGGACGACTGGGGCTATGTTGACGCGGACGAGCGTTGCCTGACGAAAACGCCCGGCGTCTTCACCGCCGGCGACTGCCGCCGCAAGCAGATCCGGCAGATCACGACCGCCGCTGCGGACGGCTCCGTGGCCGCGCTGGCCGCCTGCCGCTATCTCGATACGCTTTGATTCCGACGGCGGGGCAATCGTTGCTCCGCCGTTGCCGTTTTGTAATAAAGCCGTAAGAATCACAATATAGAATAAGGGCAAGGGGGGATGCGTATGCAGCGATGGAAGCGCTGGCTGCTGATCGCGCTGGCCGCGGTCTTTGTGATCGGCGGCGCGTTCATCATCTGGAAAAGCGACGAACGCGTGGACGTCGTGCTCGATCCCGGCCACGGCGATCATGACGCCGGCGCCGTGAACGGCGACCGGCTCGAAAAGGACGACAATCTGGCGCTCGCGCTGGCAACGGCGGAGGAGCTTAAACAGATTGGCGTCAACGTGCTCCTGACCAGAGATGACGATCACTTTCTTTCGCTCGAAAAACGCTGCCGTCTGGCCAACCGCAGGCACGCGCAGCTGTTCGTCTCGCTCCATCGCAACAGCGCGGAGGGCGCAAAGGGCGTGGAAATCTGGATCGGCAGCGAGAATGATCCGGCCAGCCGCGCGCTCGCGCAGGCGATCCTGGACGGGCTGGACGCCGCCGGCATCTCGAAAAACCGGGGCGTGAAAACCGGCTACGCGCAGGGCGTGGGCGATTATTATGTCAACAAGCACACCCGCATGCCGAGCTGTCTGGTGGAGCTGGGCTTCATCACCAGCGACGAGGACAACGCCCTGTATGACGCGCACCTTGCGGACTACGCCGCGGCGATCGCGCAGGCGATCCGCGCGCAGCTGCCGAAGGAAGAAACCTCGACGGAGGAATTATAGAATGCATAAGAAGACCCGGATCCGTGCAGTGCTGCTCTGCGCGGCGCTGCTGTGCGGCTGCTGCGATCTGTTCGGCGCCGTGCGCATCATCGAGCAGCAAGCCTGCGCTTCGTTCCGGGCAAACGAAAAGCATCCCGACCGGTCCGCCGGTCGGGATGCTTTTGCATATTAGAAATTGAATTAAGCTGCTTTTGCCGAAGCTTACTGCTTGGCGCCTGCGTCGAACATTTCCAGCGTTTTGACGCTCACGGCGAAGCAATCCGCGAGGCCGTCGAGATCCATGTTGTCATAGGTATCGCGGCGGGTGTGGTAGTAATTCTCCAGCTTGTGGTTCAGGCCGGTGATGCCGGTGGCGCGGAAGCCGCCCTGCGCAAACGCCGCGGAATCCGTCGCGCCGCCCAGCGGGGGCACCATGCCGGTTTTGCAGAAGATGCCGATCTCGTTCGCCGCCTCGAGGAAGAGGTCGGACACGTCCTTGTCAGCCTTGACCGTGCCGTTCAGGTCGCGGTAGTTGACCATCAGCTGCTTGGGATCGTGGATCGTATCATAAGAATAGATGAAGGTCGGCACGTCCTGGAATTCGCCCTTGTGCGCCTCGCACCAGGCCTTCGCGCCGCGCAGGCCCGCTTCCTCGGAGCCGATGAGCACAACGCCCAGCTCGGTGTTTTCCAGCTCGATGCCGGCGTCCTTGAGCGCTTTCAGAACGGCAATGCCCATGTAGCAGCCGGAGAGGTTGTCGTTCGCGCCGTCCACAACGCGCTTCTTAGTCCACATGAAATACAGACCGCAAAGGAAGGGGACGAAGAGCAGGAACCACAGGCCGACGGTCTTCAGCGTGCCTTCGGGGCGGCCGAACACGCCGAATTTGACGCAGGAGATGATGGAGATCACCAGATAGGCGACCGCGCCGACGCCGCAGAGGATCGCGTGGCTCTCAAAGCC
>JAFWCS010000289.1 GCA_017534365.1 Clostridia bacterium
CCACGATCACCTACAGCGATTTCAAATACTGACGCGGGGGAAGCCTCCCTGCTTCGCAGACAGACGATTGCAAGATAAAATGACCGCCGGCATGGGTCTCGTGTCGGCGGTTTGTCGTGATTATGGATGTTCTTGTCAGCGTTTGCGCTGTTTCTGCATGCCCTGCGGCAGGATGGAGACGACCTCACGCGCGGCGCGCTCCGCCTGCGTGTGCAGATGATATTCCGTGCCGTCGAGATCGACCATCGTGATCGGCACGTCCGGCAGGAGCGCATGCACGCGCGCGATGAAGTGGCTGCTGCCCTGCGCCGGGAAGCCGGTCACAAGCATGGCGGCGCCGCTTTTTTTCGCGGCGACGGCGACCACCAGATCCGGATCGTCGTTGAAATAGATCTGCATGGATGCGTTCTGCGCCCGCGCGTAGGCATATAAGCGTTCAAGCGCGGCGCCGCTGCCCGGATCCAGGCCGTCCTTCGCGTGAAAGACGCTCAGCACGGTCAGCGGCAGCCTGGCCTGCGCGGCGAGGCGCAAGCCGGCGGCGATCAGCCGTTCACAGGCGGCCTGCGGGGTGACGCAGACCATGATGCAGCGGTCAGACGGTTGCTTTGCCATAGCGACAGCCTCCTTTCGTCGGTTCACCGTTCATCGTCTTTATTATGCGCGCAAGTTATTGACAGCGTGCGACCCGCAGATGTATAATCTATTAAATGATTTTGAAGGATCTGAAGGAGCTTTTCTGCCGATATGGAAAAAGTCAAACGAATCACCCTGTGCGCGGTGCTCGCGGCGCTGCTGTGTCTGCTCGCGCCGCTCTCGCTGCCGGCCGGCGAGATCCCGCTCTCGCTTGCCACGCTCGCGGTGTATCTGATCGCCTGCACGGTGCGCCCGCGCTACGCGCTCACAGCCGTGGCGCTGTATCTGCTGCTCGGCGCGGTCGGCCTGCCGGTCTTCTCCGGCTTCTCCGGCGGCGTGCAGAAGCTGACAGGCGTCACCGGCGGCTATCTGATCGGCTATCTGCCGTGCTGTGCCGCGGTCACGATGCTCGTCGATCGCTTTGAGGAGAAAATCGCGGTTTATCCGCTGAGCATGCTGCTCGGCACTGCCGTCTGCTATGCCTGCGGCACGGCGTGGTTCCTGCTGCAGACGCGAACGACGCTCCCTGCGGCGCTCGCGGCGTGCGTGCTGCCTTTCCTGCCCGGCGACGCGGTGAAGATCGCGGTCGCCTGCGCGGTCGGCATCCCGGTGCGAAAACGGCTGCGGAAATTTCAGGATGCATCTTGAAATCCGCGCGAAATCATGATAGTATAGTTTCAGAATGAAAAGAAAGGGCTGAATATCATGGAGATCATCCGAAAAGAGTATACGATTCCCTCCAAATCCGGCGTTGCCGACGTGTTTGCGCGCTGCTGGGTCCCCGCTGAGGGGCCGAAGGCGCTCTTCCAGATCACGCACGGCATGGCGGAGCACGGCGAGCGCTATGAAGAACTCGCCGCCTCGCTCTGCGCGCAGGGCTTCGCGGTGCTGGCGCAGGACCACGTCGGCCACGGCAAATCCGTCAGATCCGATGACGATCTGGGCTATTTCGGTGAAAACGGCGGCTGGGACGCGTTCGTGGAGGACGCCAGGTCCTTTACGGTGCTGCTCGAGGAGGAATATCCCGATCTGCCGCTGATCTTCTACGGCCACAGCATGGGCTCCTTCATTGCGCGCGAATACATCCGCCGCTACGGCACGGATCCCCGCATCAAGGGCGCGATCATCTGCGGCACGAGCGGCAAGAACCCCGCCGTCGGCGTCGCGATCAAGCTGGCCGATATCATCGCGAAGGCCAAGGGCAGCCGCTACAAGAGCAATTTCATCAATACCCTCGGCTTCGGCACCTACAATAAAAAAGTTGCGTCGCCCCGCACGCCCTTCGACTGGCTTTCGACCGATGCGGCCGAGGTGGATAAATACATCGCCGATCCTTACTGCGGCTTCCTTTTCACCGCCGTCGGCTACAGGGATTTGTTCACGATCCTCTCCAAGGTGTCCGGCAAGGATTGGTTCGACCAGGTCAATCCGAAGCTGCCGATCCTGCTGATCGCGGGCGAGGACGATCCCGTCGGCGCTTACGGCGCAGGCGTGAAGCAGGTCTATAACGATCTGAAAGCCGCCGGGAAGCAGGACGTGACGCTCAAGCTCTATCCCGGCATGCGCCACGAGATCCACAATGAGGTCGGCCGCGAGACCGTTTACGCGGATCTTGCCGCGTGGGCGCTCTCCAAGGTGCAGGAATAAGCGCCGATCAAAAATTACTGCTTGACTTTTTTGCCGTCCGGTTGTAGAATAACTGCAATCCGGCGTCAGCAACAGGATAAGGCGTCCCGCGGAATCGACCGGATCTCCGCGGGATTTGTTTTTGGGAAAAGAGAAAGAAAATAGTGAAAAGGGGGATGCATCATGCTGCATGGGTATGAGGTCATCGACGCGCACTGCCACGTCTATCCCAAACGCATCGCGGCGCGCGCCGTCGCCGGCACCGCCGGATTTTACGGCGTAACGTCCTTCGGCGCGGGGACGCCGGAGGATCTGATCGCGACCGGCGGCAGGGCAGGGGTGGACCGGTTCGTTGTGCAGTCCGTTGCAACGAGCGCGCATCAGGTGCGCGCGATCAATGAATTCATCAGCGCCGAGGCCGCGCGCAGCGGCGGCAGGCTGATCGGCCTGGGCACGCTCTATCCGGACAGCCCGGATCTTGCCGGCGATTACGCGCATCTGCGATCGCTCGGCCTGCACGGCGTCAAGCTGCACCCGGATATTCAGGGCTTCAAAATCGACGATTACCGCTGTCTGAAGATCTATGAGCTCTGCGAGCGGGACCGCATGCCGATCCTGATGCATACGGGCGACAACCGCTACGACAATTCCAATCCGAACCGTATGCTGCCGATCCTGGAGATCTATTCGGAGCTGACCGTGGTCGGCGCGCATTTCGGCGGCTGGAGCGTCTGGAGCGAGGCCTGCGAAAAGCTGCACGGTCTGCCGAATTTCTACGTTGACTGCTCCTCGACGATGGATTTTCTGCAGGATTCCGCCCTCG
>JAFWCS010000290.1 GCA_017534365.1 Clostridia bacterium
CGTTCCTTTCTCTAAAAAGAACGGCTCCCGTCAGCGCCGGAAGCCGTTGCGTCTTTTGCTTTAAACCGCGTGCGCCGCTTCGTTGTCGGGATAGCGGATGCGGCGGATATCCGCGCCGATGGCGGCGAATTTCTCCACCACGTTTTCATAGCCGCGGTCGATATGAAGAATCTCCTCGATCTCGGTGACGCCTGTGGCGGCGCAGCCGGCGATCAGCATGGCCGCGCCCGCGCGCAGATCATCCGCTTTGACCGGCGCCCCGCGCAGCGCTTCCACGCCCTGCACGACGGCCAGCTGCCCCTCGACCTTGATGTTTGCGCCCATGCGGTTGAGCTGCTCCGCATAGCGGAAACGGTTGGACCAGATGCCCTCGTTGATATAGCTCGTGCCCTCGGCGAGCGCGAGGAGCACCGCCATCTGCGGCTGCATGTCGGTCGGGAAGCCGGGATGCGGCATTGTCTTGATGCTGCAGCGGCCGGGCCGGTGATCGAGCGAAACGCGCACGGCGTCGTCAAATTCCACGACCTCCGCGCCGCATTCGACAAGCTTTGAGGAGATGGATTCGAGATGCTTGGGGATCACGTTTTTGATCAGCACGTTTCCATAGGTGGCAGCCGCCGCCACCATGAAGGTGCCGGCCTCGATCTGATCGGGGATGATGGAATAGGTGCAGCCGTGCATTTTGTCGACGCCGCGGATCTTGATGGTGTCCGTGCCCGCGCCGCGCACGTCCGCGCCCATGGAGTTCAGGAAGTTCGCCAGATCGACGATGTGCGGCTCCTTCGCCGCGTTTTCGATCACGGTAAGCCCCTCCGCCCTGACGGCGGCGAGCAGAATGTTGACCGTGGCGCCAACGGAGACCACGTCCAGATAAATCGGGCTGCCGATCAGCCGGTCGGCATGGGCGTCAACGATGGCGTTGTCTTCAATAGAAACGTCGGCGCCGAGCGCCTCAAAGCCCTTGATATGCTGATCGATCGGCCGGGGGCCGAGATAGCAGCCGCCGGGCATGGCGACCTTGGCGCGGCCGAAGCGGCCGAGCAGCGCGCCGATGAAATAATAGGACGCGCGCAAATACTTTGTCATATCATGCGAGATCACGAAGGAATTGACGCCGCGCGCGTCGATCTCGATGGAATTCGCGTTGATCAGCTTCACCTGCGCGCCGATGTGGCGCAGGGTCTTCATCATATAAGAAACGTCACTGATAGAGACGGGCAGATTCTCGATCCGGCAGATATCCTGCGAGAGGATCGCGGCCGGGATAATGGCAAGCGCGGCATTCTTGGCGCCGCTGACGGTCACTTCTCCGTGCAGCGGATTGCCTCCGCGGATGACGAATTTTTCCAAGCGATAGTCCCTCTTTTCCTGATTACTTGAAAAGCGATATCATCAAAACAATAAAGATAACAATCAAATCATACGAATTGCGGCGCGGATGCTCCTTTAAACGGAAGCGGACCGGCGCGCCGGCTCAACAATCAAGTATTATAGCACAGTTTCTGCGGTTTGAAAAGCCCAAACAGCAAAAAAAATACATAAAATCCCCGGCGATTTGTTCGAATTATTGAAAATAACGTCGAAAGCGGACGGTTTGCGTGCAGACTATATATAGTATAGCTTGAATCCGGACCGGATATATCGTGGGCGGGAACTGGTGAAATCTAACAAAACATGTGAATTGTTTTTGGGCGCTCTGCCTATGGCTGTTTTGCCGAAACGCCGCGTGGAAAACGCCGGCGCGGGCGGCCGCTCGAAAAAAGGCGCAGAAGAAGCCGCGCCGGGCCCCGGAAAATCGAACAAAATCCGCCCGCTTTTTGTGATTTTTTACAAAGGATCCGATGACGACGCCGGGGCGAACAGGCGGTTCTTGACAACGAAAAACCGATGCGAATTTCCAAATATGAATAAAAAGTGTTCAGAATTCACAATAAGTTAATAAAATTCCACAAAAAAATTGCACATTTCTATTGCAAAATGAAAGCGCATTGTGTAAAATGTATATATTACGATGGTCAATTTGTCTAAAAACCAAACGAAAGCGCCGTGCGGCGGCCGCCTTGCGGAGGACGCATTGCGCAGCAGGCAGTCAGAACAGCGCTGCCGGCCGCGCATCGCCCGCCGGCAAAACAAAGAGATGAGGGGTATACACTATGTCAAACAGAATTTTTCAGGGCCTTGTTCACCAGATGCGCGACGCGGTCGGCAGGACTCTGGGCGTCATTGACGAAACCGGCACCATCATCGCCTGCAGCGAGCTGAGCAAGATCGGCGAGGTGATCTCCACCGCGTCCGAGGTGTTTGCGGACAACGAGCTGCATTACATCAACGGCGCGACCTTCTGCAACTTCGGCTCCCATATCCAGACGGAATACGCCGTGTTTGTGGACGGCACCGACGAGCTGGCCGGGCGGTTTGCGGCGGTCTGCTGCGTTTCGCTGGAGAATTTAAAACAGTATTATGAAGAAAAATTCGACCGGAGCAATTTCATCAAGAACGTGATCCTTGACAATATCCTGCCCGGCGATATTTATCTGAAATCCCGTGAGCTGCGCTTCAACAGCGAGGCCACGCGCGTGGTGCTGCTCATCCGCATCACCGATCACAACGACGCGGCGGTCTTCGATTCCGTGCAGAATCTCTTCCCGGACAAGACCAAGGATTTCATCATCAACATCAACGAGCATGACATCGCCATCGTCAAGGAGGTGCGCAGCAACATCGAGAGCAAGGATCTCGAGAAGCTCGCGCGTTCGATCTCCGACTCTCTGAGCACCGAGCTTTACACCCGCGTGCTCGTCGGCATCGGCACGACCGTCGAGGGCATCAAGGATCTTGCCCGCTCCTTCAAGGAGGCGCAGATCGCGCTGGAGGTCGGCAAGGTGTTCGACACCGAAAAGACCATCGTCAGCTATGAAAATCTCGGCATCGCGCGCCTGATTTATCAGCTGCCTACGACACTGTGCGACATGTTCCTGCGCGAAGTATTCAAGAAGGGCTCGATCGACAGCCTGGATTATGAAACGCTGTTCACCATCCAAAAATTCTTTGAAAACAATCTGAACGTTTCCGAGACCTCCCGGCGGCTGTTCGTGCACAGAAACACGCTCGTCTACCGCCTGGAAAAGATCAAGAAGCTCACGGGCCTGGATCTGCGCGAGTTCGACGACGCGATCGTTTTCAAAGTAGCGCTGATGGTCAAGAAATATCTGGACGCGAAGCCGGAGAAATATTGATCCTCACGTCAACACCGAAGGATTTGATTTTATGATTGAATTTGATCATGTATCCAAGCGATACGAAAACGGCACCGACGCCCTGAAGGACGTCAGCCTCAGGATCGAGAAGGGCGAGTTCGTCTTTGTCGTCGGTTCGTCCGGCGCGGGCAAGAGCACCTTTTTGAAGCTGATCATGCGAGAAGAAGTGCCCTCGGCGGGCACGATCGTCATCGACGGCATCACGCTCAATAAAATGCGCAAACGCAATATTCCGAAGCTGCGCCGCAAGCTGGGCATCGTGTTTCAGGATTTCCGTCTGATCCCGACGATGACCGTGTTTGACAACGTGGCCTTCGCCATGCGCGTGATCGGAACAAAAGAGAAGAAGATCCGCCGCCGCGTGCCTTACGTGCTCAGTCTGATGGGCCTGAACGAAAAGGCGCGCAGCTATCCCAAGGAGCTTTCCGGCGGCGAGCAGCAGCGCGTGGCGCTTGCCCGCGCGCTGGCCAACAATGCGGAGATCATCATCGCGGACGAGCCGACCGGCAACGTGGATCCGCAGATGAGCTATGAGATCGTCGACCTGCTCATGCGTCTGAATGAAGCGGGCACCACCGTGATCATGGTCACCCATGAGCACAGCCTGGTGCGCGCGTTCGATAAGCGCGTGATCATTCTGGACAAGGGCACCGTGGTGTCCGACGGCGAGACGCTGGATCGCGAATCCGCCACCGCGCACATCAACCCCGCGAGCGAAATTGCCAGTGAGCATATCGCCCTGCCCGAGGAGGATTACAGCGCCTATGCGCCTGCGGTGGAAATGGAGCTGAATCCGAATCACGGTCTGGAGCCGTCGCCGCGGCAGGCGGAAGCGCCCGTTGAAGCTGCCGAAGCGGAGGACGAGGCGGAGGAAGCCTTTGATCTGGAGCTGGCCGTGGCGGAGGTGCTTTTCGAGGAACCGGCGGCTGCGGAAGCTGCGGAAGAGGCGCAGGCCGTTCCCGACGAAGAAGCGGCGGAGGACGACGAACCGTTTGATCTGGAGCAGGCCATGTCGGAGGTCCTTGCGGAAGCGGAAGCCGCCGATCTGACGGCGGAAGCTGCCGAAGCGTCGGCGGAGGAGACCGAGGAACCGTTTGACGCGTTCTTTGAGCTGGATCTCGTGGATCTGGACGCCGCAGACGCGGCCGAAGCGGAGAACGCAGATGCGCAGGACGCCGTTGCCGAGGGCGCGGAGGCGACCGGCGAGCCGGAAGCCGCCGACGAAGCGGAAGCGATTGACGAAGCGGAAGCGTCCGCAGAACCGGAAGAAGAAGCGGAGCCTGAAACGTTCATAGAGCCGGGACCGGCGGAGGAGATCGGAGGCGAGACCGATGAGTAAGCTGAGATATCTGACGAAAGAGGGTTTTCGCAATCTCCGGGTCAACAAGCTGATGTCGGTCGCGTCGATCACCGTGCTCTTCAGCTGCCTGCTGATGGTCGGCATCGCGTTCATGATCCTGCTGAATATCGAAAGCTTTATCGAGAGCATCGAAGATGAAAACGTGATCCTGGTGTATGCCAATCTGGACATCGAAGCGCAGGATTATGACTATATGAAACTCGGCGTGGAGCTCAAATCCATTTCAAACGTGGCGAACGTGGAGAAGGTGGAGAAGGACGCCGCCTACGCCATGCTGCTTTCCGAGATGGACGAGGATCTGAAAAACTATCTGGAGGGCCTGGATGAGAATCCGCTGCCCAACGGCTACCGCGTCACCGTCACGGATATGGCCGGCTTTGAGCAGGTCGTTTCCGAGATCAAAAAGCTGGATAATGTGCTGCGCGTGCATGAGAACAGCGCCCTTGCCCGGCAGCTGGCGAATCTGCGCAACACCGTGACTTATATCAGCGGCGGCGTGATCCTGCTGCTTCTGATCGTTTCTCTGTTTATTATTTCCAATACGATCAAAGTGACCATGTTCAGCCGCAGGCTGGAGATCAGCATCATGAAGAGCGTCGGCGCGACCAACGCTTTTATCCGCTGGCCCTTTGTGGTGGAAGGCATTCTGATTGGCATCCTCGCGGGCGGGCTTGCCACCGCGGCCCTCTGGGGCGTCTATCATCTGGTGCAGTCCACGCTTGCGACGACCTTTGATGCATTCGGCGCAACTGTGACCGTGGAATTCCGTGATTATGCGCTCTACGTGCTCGCAGCGTTCGTCGCCATCGGCGTGTTCACGGGCGTGTTCGGCAGTCTGACCTCCATCCGGAAATATCTGAAGGAAAGGAAGATCGTGGAGCTCGATGACTAAACGAATTGCGAAACGGCTGCTCTGTCTGCTGCTTGCGCTGGTCTGCGTCGCGGCTGTCGCTGTGCCCGATCATCCGCAGGTCTACGCCGACGTTGAGGACGATGAAGAGCTGATCGAAATGCGCAGGGAATACGACAAGCTCGAGAAAAAGATCGCCGAAAACCAGAAGAATCTGGCGGACACCAAACAGAGCATCCGCACCAACGAACAGAAGCTGGATGATCTGAGCGACGAAATCAGCAATTACGAAGAACAGCTGGAGATCCTGAGCGGGCGCATCAGCGTGCTCAACGGCGATATCTCCGATCTGCGCGGGCGTATTCAGAGCACCAACGGCGATATCGACGAGATCAACGGGCAGATCGCCGAGGTGGAGCAGAAAACGGCCGAGACCGAAGAACTGATGGAGCAGACGCGCACGACGCTTCTGGCGCGCCTGCGTGAGAGCTATATGAGCGGCGAATCCTCGCAGCTTGAGCTGCTGCTTTCCTCCACGGATCTGGTCACCTATTTCACCCGCAAGGAGCTGGTGACCCGCGTGACCGAGAACGACAAGGCGCTGATCCAGCAGCTGACCGCACAGGTGCATGAGCTCGAGGAGCTGCATGCGCAGCTGGATGCGAGCAAGGCTGCGCTCGAAGAGAAGAAAACACAGCTGAACAATGAAATGAATACGCTCGAGGCGCGGGAGGCCGATCTCAAATCCTCCCGGTCTGCCGAGCAGCAGAAGAAAAACGCCGTCAGCAGCAAATATGAGCAGGTGCAGGGCGTCATCAACGAGCTGGATAAGGACAGCGCCGCCTATCAGAAGGCCATCAAGATGCAGCAGGCCGAGCGCGAGATCCTCAACCGCGAGATCGATGAATATATCCGCGCACATGCGTCCTCGGAAGGCGATACGCCCGATGAATCCTACAACAATGACGGCAACATGATGTTCCCGGTCAAGGGCAACACCTATATCACCGCCGGCTATCCCGCTTACAGCGACGGCAGCGCCCACTGGGGCATCGACATCGTGGTTCGCGATTCCAACGGCAACAACGTCTCTCTCAACAATCCCTTCTATGCGGCGCAGGGCGGCGAAGTGATCCTCGCGCTCAATGACGGCTCATGGAACCACGGCTTCGGCAACTACTGCATCATCGACCACGGCGACGGCGTTATGACCCTTTACGGCCATTCGAACAACATCATGGTCAGCAAGGGGCAGGTCGTCCAGAAGGGGCAGCAGATCGGCGTGATCGGCTCCACCGGCAACTCCACCGGCCCGCACCTGCATTTCGAGGTGCGCGTGAAGCGGGCCGACGGCTCCGTCGATCGCGTACAGCCGCTGAATTACGTGTCCAATCCCAACAGATAAACAACCAACGGAAAGGCGGCGCCTGCCGCCTTTTTCCGCGAAAGGAGCCCTTGCTGTTGAATAAGAAAATCTCCCTCGGTCTTGCGCTTGCGCTGATCATCATGGCGGTGACCGCCACCTTCGCGGCAACCATGGCGATCAGCAAGCAGGTCTACAACGGGATCATCAATAATATTTCGCAGCGCTCGCAGACCTACGCTTCGGTCGATGAGATCAGCAAGCTGGTGTCCAATTATTATTACGGAACGGTCTCCGACAGCAACGTGCTGAATTCCGCGCTGACCGAAGGCTATGTCGACGGCCTGGGCGACCCCAACAGCCGCTATCTGACGGCGGCGGAGTACGCTGCATATACCGCGCGGCTGGAGAGCGGCGTGACCGGGATCGGCGTTGAAACGACCTATGATCTGCAGGGCGACCGCCTTGTGATGGAGGCCGGCTATGATTATTCCGAGGCAACAGTGGGGATGATCATGCAGCTTTCCGAAGAAGAACTGCAGGATCTTGCGGCCAGACGCCGCGCGGGCACCTTCCATCTGGAGGCCTGCAACAGCTTTATCCCGCCGCGGCTAAAGATCGCGGCCGGACAGATGCGGGAAGAGCTCCGGGCCTATGTGGAAGAAGCCATGCGCCGACTCAGTCTTCTCGGAGTTGATATCGTCGTCTTCGGGAGCGGCGGCGCACGCCGGATCCCCGAAGAAATCA
>JAFWCS010000291.1 GCA_017534365.1 Clostridia bacterium
CGCTTCTTTCGGTTGAAAACAGCGGCGTCACGGAGCAGGACCTGTATCGGCTGATCGAGGAAATGCCTTCGATCCAGGATTCCAAAGAATACCTGATGAGTTATATGCCGCTTGAAGCCGACGCGATTCAAAAAGGGTGCCGGAAGCTGTTTGATGCGCTGCTTTATTATTTCGACAACGCGGTTTCTCATTATGCGCAGCTGCACTTCTTTTACGGCAGAGAACCGACGAAGGATGAAATCCATGAAGCGATCGAAGCGCTGGAGCTGATGACGGAGATTTTTGAAAAAGTCTACACCGACGGGAACTACGGTGCCTGCTGGAAGGTCGTGATCTACAATTACGGTTATCTGGGGCAGTATTATCACAGGCTCGGCGACGACGCAAAGGCGCTCGAAAACCTCAGGAAATGCGCCGCGCTTGCCAGACGGTTCGATACGATGCCGAACGAAACGCAGCGGACCGCGCTCTTATTCAGGGGAACGACACTGAATAAGCAGGAAGACGTGGCCGTTCTGCTGGATACCAGCTTATGCAAACGGATGACGCATCACATGCTGGAGAACTATCCGCTGTCGGACGCATTCAAAGCGAAGCCGGCATTCAGGGAGATCCTGGAGATCATGAAATAAAGCCGGCGGCACGGCGGCCTTTTGAAAAAACAGGATGCAGATTTTGCGGTCTGCATCCTGTTTTCTTTGATCGATTCTCTGATAAAAGATCCGGATTATTTGGACTTCGAGACAGACGCTCTGCCCGCGAATTCCTTGTTCAGATCGTTCTTGCCGCGATGGCGGTAGGGGACGAACTTCAGGAAGATGAAGGAGATCACCGCGCCGACGGTGTTGAGCACCGTGTCGGCCATGGTGTCCATCAGCGGCCAGCGCTCCGGGAAGCAGGGGTCAAAGAGCGTGAGCGCCTTGGGCGTGCCCTCCGCGAGCGCGAGGCACCAGTGCTGCGCGTCGCCCGCCTTCATGATATCGCCTGCCGCCGCTGCGGATTTGCTCGCGATCTGGTCGAAGGTGAATTCGAACAGTTCCCAGCCCGTGGAGGCGAGGAAGGAGAAGCCGACGGCGGCCATCAGCACCATGGAGACCGGCGCCGTGACCCGGTCGCGCTTCTGGATCGCGCAGGCCAGCTCATAGCCGAAGAAGACGCAGGCGCCGCCGCCGATCAGGTGGAGCACAACGTCCCACCAGCGGAAGCTGTAGTAGAGATTGAGGAATTTGCCGCCGAAGGAGGCGCAGAAAATGCCGATGATCAGGAAGGTCTGCACGACGGACGGCACGTGGCGGAGCATGTTCTTTTTGGGGAAGAGCTGGAAGATCTCCCAGACGAACATGCCGATCAGGTTTGCGCCGACCTGCAGGGGGTCGGTGATGTCATACTTGCGCAGAAAGATCTGCTGAAAAATGTTGGCGTCCGCCGGGACCGACTCCGTGCCGGTGCCGCGGATCGCGCCGATCAGGCCGACAAAAAACGCAAAGAGCATCAATGCGCGGAAGATCCACCAGATGATAAAACGATATGTGGGGCAGCCCGCCTTGAGGCGGTTCCAGTAAGCAGCCATTTTTTACCTCCGAAACTGTTTTTTCTTTGTGCGAATGCTGTTACACTATAGCAAACTTTTCACGGCGTGTCAAGGAAAATCGGATATTGTAGGAATTTTGTAATCAGTTTTGTTGCCGCGCGGTCAGCGTGCCGGCGGCGTCTGTGTTCCAGGCCTCGAAGCCGATCGCCTCCAGCGCCGGATTGTTTTCCGGCAGGGTGAAGTCTCCGGCCTTCGGATCCCGGAAGCCCGGGTCCGCAATGACGGCCTGCTGAAAATGTCCCTTGCGCTGCACCGCGCCGGCAAAGAGCCGGGTCAGCGGGCTCGGCTCGCTCTGCCAGTTGCAGAAGACGCGCTGGCCGTTGCGCAGATCCCAGAACAGGTTGCCGCTGTCGGTGAAGCAGCCGTTGCGCAGCTCGGCAAAGATCGGCGCGTCGTCGGTCAGGAAGATGTTGCCGGTGAGCGAGAATTCCAGATGCGTCGCCGGATCGTCAAATCCGATCTGATGGTCTGCGCCGGTGTAGCTCGAGCGCAGCGCGCCCTCCGCGCCGAGGGCAAAGATGTTGTTCCGGATGCGGTTGCCCTCTCCGTAATGCTGGTGAAACGTCTGGGAGCCGCAGGCATAGACCAGATTCTTCTCGACCTCGATTTCGGAGGAGCCTTCGTCCAGATAGATCCCCCAGCCGCCGTAGCCGCCTTCGTCCGGATCGGCGGCGACGTCGCTGATGACGTTGCCGCGAAGGACGGTGCCGGGCTGCCGGCCGAGGGTGTAAATGCCGCCCATATCGGAGAGCCAGCCCTGCCCGATCTGCCGGATGCGGTTGTTCGTGATGCGCAGATCGCGTGTCACGCTCGGCGCGTAGCCCCACATCCAGCCGGCGGAGATCGCGGTATAATAACCGTCGGAAATATCATTGTGATCCAGGTCGCAGTCCCGCGCGTGGGTCAGCAGGATGCCGCAGCCGGAATAGAAATACCTGCCGTAGCTGCGGATGACGTTGTCCCGCACGGTGATGCGCTCGGTCAGCTCCGCGTCCGGTCCGCTGCTCGCGCCGTCGATGAAGATGCCGGAGGCGCCGATCTGCGTCAGGTCGCAGCCGGTCACGGCGGCGTCCTTGACCGCGCGGCTGAATTTCACGGCGCAGGTGCCGAGATCGCGGAACGCGCAGTTGCGGAACGCGACACCGCTGCAATGGGAAAACTCGACCGCGCCGCCGCAGTCAAATTCCGCCTGCGGGTGCCGCATGCCGTAAGCCGCCAGCCAGTGGTCGTGGCCCTCCAGCTCCGGGAAGGGGCTGCAGGTTTCGCAGAAGGTCAGGCCGTCAAAGGTCAGGCCGCTGCAGTGCTCCGCGGTCAGCAGCCGGTCGGTCACGGCCAGCCGAAGCGTCAGCGTTTCCGCGGTTTCGCCCGGCAGGGGCAGATAGCAGAGCCGCCCGCGCAGGCTGTCATAATACCATTCGCCGGGCTTGTCGAAGGCCTCGCGCACGTTTTCAAAATAGTATTTCTGCCCCGCTTCCACGCGCATGGAAAGCGGCGTGGTCAGATGCAGACGGTTGGCTGCCGCGTCGTAGCCCTCGATGTTGGAGAGCTCGTCGCACCAGAAGTGCAGCAGCCGCAGCGTCACGCCCTGCGGGGCGTAAAAATCGCGCACGGTCTGCGCTTTGTCGGGCGTCAGGGCGAGATCGCCGTAGGACCAGTCCTTCCACGGCGTGGTTTCGTCGGTGAACAGGCCGTCGCTGTGGTCGGTGGTTTTCACGTAAAAATAGCCGCTTTCCGGGTAGCGCGTGCAGGGCAGCGCCGTGTCGCCGCGCAGCACCGTCGTGAACGCGGCGGCCTGCGGCGCGGGCGCGCTCAGGCAGGCGTGCCCGTTGACGGTGTCCGCCTCCCAGTCCGTGATCGGCAGGGAGCCGCACAGGCGCGGCGTTTCGCCCGGCACGGCGGCATAGGTGACGTTTGCGGCGTCCTGCGCGTCAAAGGTCAGCGGGTCAGTCAGCAGATAGTCGCCGCCGCGCAGCCAGACCGTGATCGGTCCGGAGACGCCGGCAGCCCGTTTTTCCGCCGCAAGCGCCTTCGCCCGCGCGAGCGTGACCGGGGCGCTTTCTATGCCGTCGGCAGCCGGATCTCCGTCCGGGGCGGCGGCGATGTCGTCGGGGCCGAAGACGTAAGGCAGCGGTTCGCGCGCGGGCTTGACCTGCGGCTCGGGATCCGCGTAGGTGAAGCCCGGGTCCGCGGCGGTCCACCGGTCCGTCAGACGCAGCAGCGGCAGGAGCAGCAGCATAATCAACGCAACGATTCGTAAAAACAGACCCATAGCAGCCTCCGTTTATTCTGTAAATTCAGCGATCCGGTCGGCGGTTTGCCGGATCTGGGCGTCGCAGGAAATGGCGGGTTCGCCGTCGCCTGCCTGCGAACCGTAATCACCGAAATATGCGTGGCAGCCGCCTTCGATGACGAATTCCTCCGCGTCGGGCGGCAGATTCTGCGCTGCGGCGGCGTATTTTTCGCGGTTCAACACGCCGTCCTCCGAACCGTAGACGGAGAGCACGCGCAGACCGGACGCCCGCAGATCGGCGGTGGAATAGGCGGCGAGCAGGATCAGACCGTCATACGCCGCCGGATGCCCGGCAATATAGCTTGCGGCCATTGCGCCTCCGAGCGAATGCCCGCAAAGAAACCAGCGGGTGATGTCCGGGAAGCGGTCCGGAATGCCGTCGGCGGCATCGGCGTCGAGCACCGCGAGATTGCCCGGCATCGGCACGAGCACGCAGAGCAGGCCGCGCTGCGCGCAGGCGGTCAGCAGCGGGGCATAGGCTTCGGGCTCCACCTTGCCGCCGGGATAGAAGATCAGCCCGGCGGTCGGATGCGGCGGCGAGAAGACCGTCAGCTTCCCGTTTGCCGTCACGGTGATCTGCCCGTTGCCGGCCATGGCTTCGACCGCCGCCGGCTGCGCCGGATAGGCGTCGCGCACGTAAATCAGACCGGCGAGCGCGCCGAGCAGCAGCAACACGGAAAGCAGGATCGCCGCCCATCGAAGTTTTCTCATACTTGTCCCTCCGGAATGCGCAGAGCATCACGATGTGCAATGCAGTTTAAAAACCGCAGACCGGGCATAGGTCTGCCAAAAAACTGCGGCGCTTCCCAGTATCCGATTTGCTCCAGAAACTGACGGGCTGTCTGTGCCAGATCGGAATCACAGCGCAGGAAAACAACGGTGCTGCCGACGCGGGCGGCAAACCCGAATTGATGAAGCGAATCCAGCGCATAAATGCGGTAATTCCCCTTTCCTTCTGAACGTTCTGCAGCGTCATTCGTTCGATAGATTTGCCGGATCTTTGATATGGCCGCCGCCTCCTGCGCTTTTGCGTCCACTTCATTCTGCATTTGATAGAAGCGAAAGGAAACCCTACGGTCATCGTAACAGATACCCTGCGTTTCCGCTGATGTCAGATCGTTTTTCTTCAGCGCTGTGGGCGTGATGCCAAAGGCTTCGGCCGCGCGCTGTGCCTGCTCCACGGAAATCGGGCGCATGCGAGGATGCGGCAGAAGAAGCCAGAGAAACAGCAGGATGCCGAGAATCAGTGTCATGCACGGAATCGTAGCCACAAAGATCGCGCTGATGGACGCCGACGTCATCTTGACGCCATAGGATTCCAAGATCGAATAGGCGCAGGGCTCGAACAGCCC
>JAFWCS010000292.1 GCA_017534365.1 Clostridia bacterium
CACGCACGAGCAGATCACCCAGACCGGATAGGGCCAGTGGCGGCCGATCATGCCGGTGATGTCCGGATGCGTAAAGGGCGGATAGTAGCCGCTGATCTGCCGCGCCGCCGCGGTTTCGTAATTGACCAGCACGACGGGGCGCATGATGAAGGTCATCCAGACGGCATAGGCTGCCGTGATGATCAGCCACAGGATCGCGTAGCCCTTGGGCATGCTGCGTTTTTCGAGCTTGCTCATTTTCATCTCTCCTCTTTTTTCGGCAGACGCCGAGTTGTTTCGTTCCTATTTTACCAAAGAATGCGCCAAGATGCAATACGTTTTTGCGAAAAGAAAAACTGTGAATCGCGGTTGATTCTTTTTCTTCCGTGTGCTAAAATAAAACCAGTTTTAAAAGGAAAGAGGAATGAACATGCATCGACTGCATCATCTTTGCAAGGCGGCCGCGGCGCTCCTGCTCGCGCTGCTGCTGACCGTCGGCGGGGCGCTGCCCTGCTTCGCGGCGGGAGCGGAAGCGACCCTGCCCCACGTGGACATCCGCGGCTTCATGAACGCCGCGATCTATGCGGACAGGAACGACCCGACCAGCGATCAGCTCTGGCCGCTGGACGTCAAGCGCATTCTGGACGCCGCCGGGCAATGCGTCCCCTCGCTCATGCGCTTCGCGCTGAACAAGGATTACGACAAGCTGACCGAATCCATCGTGCCCTACGTCAACGAGCTGTTTCGCCCGCTGATGTGCGGCGAAGACGGCGAACCGCTGGTGGCAGGCAGCGGGGCCTATCTCTATTATCCGACCTATGACGAGGTGCTGGCGAATCCCCGGCTGGATTTCACCTATGACTGGCGGCTGGATCCCTACGTTTCCGCCGCGCGGCTGAACGACTACGTCACCTATCTGACCGAAACGCTCGGCTTCGGGCAGGTTGTCATGGAATGCCACAGCAACGGCGGCGTCGTGATGCTGACCTATCTCTCCGTCTACGGCGCGGAAAAGGTCCGGAGCGTCTGCTTCAGCGCCTCGGCGATCTACGGCGCGGGCTTCGCGGGCGAGCTGGTCAAGGGCAATCTGCTGATCGACGCGGGCGGCCTGAGCGAATATCTGCTCTCCGCCTTCGACAACAACGAGCGCGCCGCCCTGCTCACCGGGCTGATGAAGGTCCTCGACCGGGCGGGCATCGTCGCCTCCGTCACCGACTTCGCCAACGATCTGATCGCGAATTCGCATGATTTCCTTTATAAAAAGAGCGTGCTGCCGATCTTCGGCAACTGGCTGAATATCTGGGCCATGGTGCCGGACGATGAAATCGAGGCCGGCAAGGACTACGTCTTCGGCAGGCTGCTGGCCGACGAGGAGACGGACTACACGGCGTTTCTTGAACGGGTGGACGCTTTCACGGCGGATTTCCGGCTGCAGCGCGAGGCGCATCTGCGCGCGGTGAACGAGGCCTGCAGCGTCTACGTTTTCTGCTTCTACGGCTACACGGGCATCCCCATCACACGCGACTGGGCCGTGATGAGCGACGGGGTGCTGATGTCAAAGGATTCCTCCTTCGGCGCGGCCTTCCACCAGGCGGGGAGCCTTGAACGCTTTGAGCCCGGTCCCTACGTTTCGCCGGACGGCAAGGTCAACGGCGCGGCGGCGCTCTTCCCGGACCAGACCTGGTATTTCAAACACTGCCGCCACTCCCTGCAGCATCCCGATCTGGACAAAATGGCCGAAACGCTGCTCTATGCCGACGGGCAGGCAACGGTGGACACCTTCGAAGACTATCCGCAGTTCCTGATCTTCAACCGCATCACGCGCACCATCCAGCCTGACGACGGGAGCGAGCTCGCCCCGCTGACCTTCCTGCAGCGCATCGCGGCGTTCTTCCGGGATCTCTGGGCGCGTCTGCTCGCCGTGTTTCAGCCGACCGGCGGGCATAGCATCCGCCTGTAAAACCATCGAAAAGCCACCGGCGACGCAGTGTAGGGAACGCTGTTTCAGCGTTCCGCATGCGCCGCAGGCGCATCACTCCCTCCGTCACGGCTGCGCCG
>JAFWCS010000293.1 GCA_017534365.1 Clostridia bacterium
GACAACCTGACGGCTGCGCGGCATTGTGATGAATTGGAGCCCGGTGACGTTACTTATCTGTATATTGATCATAAAATGCGCGGGCTCGGCTCGCATTCCTGCGGTCCTGAGCCGGAAGCGGCCTATGAGCTGCCGCTGGTCCTTCCGCCTTTTGCCCGGCGCAGAGACAGCATGCAATCTGACCCGATAATCTGGTGAAAATGGAGATGAGGTTTATGAAGAAGGTCCTTTCTATCCTGCTTGCCGGTGTGCTTGTGCTCGGCCTGCTGCACGGCGTCGCTGTCGCCGCGCCGGCTGACAGCCGCCCCGCCAGAACGGCTTCTGCGCAGTATAGCTCGAATGGGCAGAGCAGATGGATCCCGGATTTCATGCAGGAGGTCTGCGATTGGCTCCAGGCATTCTTTGGAAAACTGTTTCCTTTTATCGACGGCCCGGCGGAGTATTTCCCGACAGAGGATGTCCGGGAGAAATACGCAGACGCGGTGGCTGCACTCGGCGAATACGCCGATTACGGCTTTGCGGATGTGGAAAAAACGCCGATTGCGGCGCTTTCCTTTGACGACCTGTCTGCGCCGAAGGATCTGGCAGCTGCAAATATCGGTATGCCCGACCCTGCCGGCGTTCAGCTTGTGACTGGCAGATTCGGTCTGCGCAAGGCGCTGGAGTTCGTTTCTCCCGAAGCCTGCCTGACGCTTCCGTCGTTCGGCGCGCAGGACGCGCTGACGATCTCGATGTGGGTCAATATCCGGGATCTTCAAACAAGAGCGGATCCGGATGAACCGCGCGTGAGCACGCTGCTGGACACGGAAACAGGCGTCGGGCGCGTCACGCTGAAATTTGTGCATACCGGTACGCCGAGCTATTCGGATGAGACGACGGGGGAGACCGTCATGGGAACAAACAGCACGAAGCTCGTGTTTTCCGTTGCGGGCAATGCCGGAGGACAATACGATGAAAGCGCCGTATGTGCGAACAACACACAATTCTTCAATTTTGAGTATGACCTGTGGGAAGACTTCGTGGGATACCATGATGATTGGGTCGTTCATCCCGAGGGGCACTGCTGGTTCCATATCGGCGTCGTTTATGAGCCGGACAAGGGCGACGTGACCTTTTATCATTGCGGCAAATTCGATTCCACAAAGCATTTTGACGCGGCTGTCAAGCCTGTTCTCAACGGTGTGAGAATCGGCGCCGGCTATGCGCAAAATGAATACTTCGACGGCATGGTGGATGATATCCGTCTTTACGGCGAAGCTCTGACGCAAGCGGATATGGATATTCTCGCCGACTATGAGCGCGATCTGTGGGTCAACCGCACGGCCGGCGAATGGAAAGAAAGCAGCACGGTTCTTTACGTCAACGGTGCAGCCGGCAGCGATTCCAACCCCGGAACGTTGAACGCACCCTTTGCCACAGTCAAAAAGGGCGTAGAATCCATCACTGCGCCCGGCACAAAGCTCATCATAGCGCCGGGCCTTTATCGCGAAACGGGTATCAACCTGAGGACAGGCGGCACCGAAACGCAGCCTGTTATCATTGAAGCCGAAAGTCCCGGAGAGACGGTTATCTCGGCGTCGGTTCCCTTTGACGGTTGGAAAAAGACGAATGACAAAGGTGTCTATGAAAACGACTGGAGCTATGATTACCCGTTCCAACCCGGCACGCCCGGAAATGAGATCATCGGCAGGTCGGATCTGATCCTTGTGGACGGCCAACCGATCGCCCCTGTCCTTACACGGGAGGAACTGCAAAACGACGCCTATTATATCGACAAAGAAGCCGGCAAAGTCTATCTGAAAACCGACAAGGATCCCGATCACTGCGAGATTGAACGGGGGGTGGCAGGCGAAAACGGCGCCGGCGCTTATATCCTCGATACGAACAGCAGCGAGTACGTCGTCCTGCGCGGGCTGACCTTTACAAACTGCGCCGCACGTATTTGGGACAGATCCATGGTCAACATGGGCAAGCCGCAGCACATTTTGGTTGAGGATTGCGTGTTCAACAATTCCGGTACAGCAGGCCTGGGGTTTGATCACGGCTCAAACGACAGAACGGTCGAGGATGTGCTGATTCGCCGCTGCAGCTTTGACGCTGACGGAACAGGCGGCATCGGCGCAGGGTTCAGGAGCATGAATTTCGTCGTCGAGGACAGCAAGTTCACGAATATCGGCAAAAAGATCGACTGGGGCAAATACGATTCGGCCGATCCTGCTACGACGAAAATGATGGTAAGCAAAAACGTAACGTGGCGCAGCTGTTATTTTGCTGATAATTCCTCAAATGACCTTTGGTTTGACAACTTCAACTGGAACATCGACGTGAACGGCTGCACATCTCTCGGCAATCATTCCGGCATAGCGGTTCACATTGAGATCGACGTGCCGGGCGTTCGGGTCAGAAACAGTGTGCTGGACGGCGGTGTGCGTTTCGCAAGCGCGGAAGGCGCGATTCTTGATAACAACATCATTTTTGCGAAAGGGAACCCTTTGATAGACAACTGGGGACCAGAATACCGTTTCGGCACGCTGGGCCCCGTCTATTCCTGGAAAAATACGGTGATGACAAACAACACCTTCTATTTCGAAAAGGATTGGAGGTCATCCTTCATTTTCGATTTGCCTCCGTATGCCTCCTTCTATGATATGTATGCCGACGGAAATCGCTTTTTCGTCAAGGGCGGGCTGCAGATCGAAAGATCCTGCAGGGTGATCGACGGCAAGGAGGTTGCGTTCAGGAAGCTTGTCTCTTATATAGGCGACAGGCATGCAAACTATCTGCGCACGGATCCTTTTAACGGTCTGGGAAAGGCGAGCGTCGGTTTCCGCGACAGGGCGTCGGTCTCAAACGATTCCGGTGAACGTAATGCGGTGCCCGTGACGCTGTCAAAGCCCATGAACAAGGCGTGCACGGTTTATTACACCGTCTGGGATTACGATGCCGGAACGGTCCTTCGCACCGGAGAGCTGCGCTTTGAACGCTTTGAAACCTGCAAAACCATTTTTGCCGGCGCGCTTGAGCGCGATCTTTTGATCGAAATCAGCGGGGTGAAAAACTGCGCCCGCGGCGAAAACTGTTTCCATTACCGGGTCGCTGCATAAAAAATGCAGCGGAGAATGCAAAGAAAGGAAGTCACTGAAATGAAAAAAATCCTGTCACTGATGCTTGCCTGCGTGCTTCTGCTTTGCGGCGCCGGGCTCGGGCCCGGCGCAAAAGCGGCGGCAAGCAGCGCCGATGATGCTTTGGGCGTCTGCGCAGCGGAAGAAGCGCCGCTTGCGGCAAACGCGCGGAGCCGCAGCGCTGCGCCTGCCTACTGCCTGTATTGCAGCAGAGTTCACACTGGGTTTTCCGGCAAGCTGACCGGGTTTTTCCATGGGATCGCTTATATCTTCTGCATGCTGTTTCATATTGAAAAGACGGAAGGACGCATGCGTTTTTCAACCGTGACGATTCATGCCGGCGCCGATGCGCCGTTCCGCTTCCTTCACATCAGCGACACGCATCTGACCCTTTGCGATGCGCGGGACGACGCGAAGAAGCAGGCGCTTGCGAAATCAAGATCTGAGAGCTTTCCCTTTTCGCTGCGGATGCTCGATGACGCGCAGGTGAAGGCGAACGAGCTCGGCTGCTTCATCGTCCACACGGGAGACATCATTGATTTTATTTCTGAGAAGAATCTGGAGCGGGTGAAGCAATTCACTGAGGATAACGACGTGTTTGCAACGGCGGGCAATCATGAGTTTTACCGCTATATCTTCGGCGAAAGCGACACGCCGGCGCAGCGCGAGGCCAACCTTGCAAAGGTGCAGAGCGCGTTCGGCAATGACATCCGTTTTGCCGCAAGGCAGGTCAACGGCGTCAACATCGTTGCGATCGACAACGGCTTTTATCATATTGATCAGTGGCAGCTGAATCGCCTGAAGGAAGAAATGGCGAAGGGGATGCCGATCCTGCTTTGCCTGCACGTGCCCCTTTATGCGCCGGATATTTATGACCATACCGCTGAGGTGTTCGGCCGCCCGCTGTGGATGATGAGCGTGCCGGAGGCGCTGATGGGGGAATTCAATGAAGATGAATATCGCCAGCAGAAGGAGGACGCCGTGACCCATGAAGCGTATGAGCTGATTACGAATTCCGACTGCATCAAGGCGATTTTTGCCGGCCATATGCATTATGATTATGTTTCGCAGGTCACGCCGACGCTCAAGCAGTATATTGTCAATGTGGATGCCGGCAATATTGTTGAGGTTGATTAACGACGGCGCAGCCGCAGAGGCGCGCCGCGTGAATCTGAAAAAGAGTTTTTGAAAGAGAGGGATCCTTATGAAAAAAGTATTTGCTGTTCTTTTGGCTGCGTTCCTGGCGCTGTCCGTCTGGCAGACTGCGTTCGCGGCGCAGGAGACGGTCGTTGCGTCCGGAACGGCGGGCGAGGGCGTCACATGGGCGCTGACGGCGGACGGCACGCTGACGGTCAGCGGCAGCGGCCCGATTGTGGATGAAACCGAGGTCGAGATTGATGAAGACGGGATGGAGAGCGTGACGAAGCTCGACTGCATTTCCTGGCAGCTGGAGGATGCGCTCGCAGAAAAAACGGAAACGCTCAGCTTTGCCGAAGCCGAGCGCCTGCGCTTTGCGTTTGTAAAGGCACTGGTTGTCGAAGAAGGCATTACGGAAATTCCGGACGACGAAGTTGATAATTTCTATCCGCGCAGCATCGTGCTGCCTTCAACGCTCAAAAGCCTCGGCAGCGCGGCGATCGACGCCGAATTTGCCGAATCTCTGACTGTCAACAGCCGGGAGCTTGTCATCAACGGCGGCGTCAGCGTGTCCTGCTATTCTGAAGATGCGGCGCCGTTTGAGACGATGGAGGAGGCGATCAGCGCCAAAATCAAGGCGGAGGCCGACGCAATCGCGCTCGACGAAACCATGGCTTCCGTTTATGATCTCGGTACGGTGCTTGAAATCCAAAACGGATTGTTCGAAATGACGCCCGAGGAATTCCTCTCCGACTATAACGAAAGACACGGCACGGCGCTTGAAACGCTTGACGCCTGCGCGGCGCACTGTGTGGAAGAAATCAACGCCGTGTTCTCCACCGACTATGCGACGCCGGATGAGATTTACGCCGTGATCACTGAAGACGGTTATTCCTATCTGCAGAGAGACGCCGAGCTGGACGGGCAAATGGACGAAATGCGGCACGCCGTCGAAATTGACGACCGCCTGACAAGCACGACAATCGGCGACGAAACCGCGCTCAAGCCCTATCAATGGCTGACCGTTCATGCCCCCGCCGGGAGCGAAACGGAGCAGAGCGTGAAGGACTTCGGGCTTCCGTTCGGCGCAACAGCGCCTGCGCAGGAGGACATCTCCTTCTTCGGAAAAATCAAACGTTTCTTTGAACAAATTGCGGATTGGATCAAGTCTCTGATCCTCTACGTGAGCGCCTTGATTCGATCAAAATAAGAGCCGGCGAAACGCGCTTTGTTCCGGTTCGCAGGCAATCGTCAGATCTGCCCGGTTTTTGCTCTTGTGCAGGAACCGGGCCGCTTCGGCGGGAACGGAGCGGGAGGCGGGGACCGCAATGCCGGAGAAACAGCGGTTTACAAATATATAAAAATATGATATACTGTTACAGTTATGTTTGGCTGCATGAAAAGCGATCCGCTTTTGACGCATATTGAAAAATGCATTGCCGGCAAAATCAAACGGGCTGTATGCTCCGGAAATAAAAAGAGGGGTATTTTGAAAAGAACTGTCAAGATTATAATCTGCGTCGTTCTGGTTGCCGCGATGCTGGCGGGCACGGCGCTGTGCTGCTGCGCGTACCCGGCGGCTTCCGGCAGCGATGTGCGCGGCAAGGATGTTTTGAACGGAAAAAACTGGATGTCCGGAATTGCAGACGAGAGATACCTTTGTGAAATCAACCTTCCCGGTACGCACGACAGCGCGACTGCATACTGCAGGAATACCACGGAGAATCACGTGAAGCTGTTCGGGAACAATGTTTTTGATTCCGGAGCCTATGCCAAAACGCAATCGCTTACCTTGCCGCAGCAGTTGAATGCGGGTGTGAGATATCTGGATTTGCGCTTTTCGCCCGGAGAGGGAGAGCTGCTTCTTTGCCACGGGAATAACGAAAAAGCGGCGCCCGTGAACAACGCGATCAAAATTCTGACTGCGCTGAACCCGCTGCTGCTTTTGCTTGCGCATTTCGATCGCCCGTTTTTGAGCCTGGATATCGAGTTTTATGCTTATGAAGATGAGGCGTGTACGATTCCGCTGACCTGCAGCAGCGTGCTGGCGCAGGTGAAGACGTTTTTGCGGGAGAATCCGAGTGAAACCGTGATCATCACGGCAAAAAAAAGAAAACGGCGAAACGGAAGCATTTTTAAGGCTCTTCAGAGAACAGGTTGAAAAGCTGAAATCAGAAATCAATCCCGCAACGCAGGAACCCTATTTGTATACGGAAAACGGCAGGGGGATTTATTCGAAAATGCCCGCGCTCTCCGAGGTGCGGGGCAAAATCGTTCTCATGACGCCGTTTTATGAGGAGCTGCAGGCGGGCGATATGCTGGACGCCAAAAACAAAGCGGGGCAAACCGATTTTATGGGAATGACGTTCCGTTATGAGAACCACTGGAGCGTGACGGCCGGGAGAAAAATGAAATACATAGAAAGCTTTATTGAAGATTATTCAACCGGAATGAGCAAGGATCCCGCGCAGCATCTCCCTTATGCCAACGTGCTGAAAACCAACGCAAGCGCAGTTTTAAGGCAGAGCCCGTATGCGATTGCGATGCGGGTGAACGACAGCCTGTATGCGCAGAACAAATTGGTGCATGGCCGGTATTACGGCTGGATCATGGGGGATTTTATGACGGAAGAAACATGCAGCGCAATCTGGCAGACGAATCATTTTGCAATAGATGATTGCTGTGATTAAAAGCTGATAATTATAAATTTTAATCAATTACTGGAAAGAGGGTTATTTCATGGCGAAAACAGGAAAACGGGCGATCGCGTTTCTGCTCTCCGTGCTGCTGGTTGTGTCGGCGCTTGTCTGCCTGCCCGCAGCAGCGGATGCAGGGAGCAGCGCGGATTATCTTGACGCAGACGGCAGCCTTGCTACAGCAGAGAATGTCACTGCGCTGACCGATGCCGCTCCGGCGCTGACGGCCGGGTGGTATCTTGTGTCAGGCGATGTGAGCATCGCGGAGCGCATCCGCTGCAGCGGCGATGTGTCGCTGATCCTCGCGGACGGCGCAACGCTTACTGCGCCCAAGGGGATTACGGTCAGCCGAAATAACAGCCTGACCGTTTACGGGCAGAGCGCAGGCAGCGGCGCGCTGAAGATTGATCAGGCTGCGGATTATTGCGCGGGCATCGGCGGCGAAAGCAACGGCAGCAGCGGCAATATCACCGTCAACGGCGGCGTTCTGACCGTGACGGGCGGCTATTACGGCGCCGGCATCGGCGGCGGTGATTACGGCAGCGGCGCCGTCACGGTCAACAGAGGCAAGCTTGTGATCTACGGCGGCGATTACGCTGCCGGCATCGGCGGCGGCCGGTTCGGAGAAGGAACCGTCACCGTCAACGGCGGCAATGTCTGGGCATGCGGCGGCGTTTACAGCGCTGCAATCGGCGGCGGCTATTACGGCGCAGGTACCGTTGTGCTCAACGGCGGCAGGGTTACGGCGCGCAGATACAGCTCCGGCACCGGCATCGGCGGCGGCGCCTCCTACAGCGGCAGCGCGACGGTCGCGATCAACTGCAAAGACGTTTCGAACCAGATCTGGGCGGATTCGTTTAACGGTACGGTCACGCTCGCCGTGCCCTTCACCAACGGGACGCAAACCATTGCAGCCGGAACGGTCGGCGACCATTCAAAAATTGAAAATGTCTATATCAGTCCGGCGAACGCGTCGGTGTCATACTGTGACGCTGACGGCACGATCAAGGAAAAAGCAAACGGTGAATACACCGTGTTGTCCGCCGGCATGACGACGCTGAACGCAGGCTGGTATGCGTTGACGGGCGATCTTTCGTTCAGCGACCGCATCAGCTGCAGCGGCGATGTTTGCCTGATCCTCTGCGACGGCTGCACCCTGACCTCGGCAAAGGGCATCCAGGTGCCCGAAAGCGGCAGCCTGACGATCTACGGGCAGCGGCCCGGTTCCGGCGCGCTGACCGTGGAAGGGGCAGAGCTTTATAATGCCGGCATCGGCGGCAATGCCAGAAACAACAGCGGCCCGATCACCATCAACAGCGGCAGAGTCACCGTCTCCGGCGGCGAGGATGCGGCGGCCATCGGCGGCGGATATCTGGCCAACGGCACGGTCACCGTCAACGGCGGCATCGTGGCAGCCAACGGCGACGCTGCCGGTCTCGGCGCAGACTTTGCCGGCAGAGGCTATATCAACATCAACGGCGGTTCGGTGACTGCAACCGCCGGCGGCTCCTCCGCGGCGATCGGCGGCGGCTTTGTGTACAGCGACAACACCGACCCGGTCTCTACGGTGACCATCACCGGCGGCGTTGTCAACGCGTTGGGCGGGCACATGGCTGCCGGCATCGGCGGCGGCCGCCAGGAGGGCGGTATCGTCACGATCACCGGCGGCACCGTCACGGCAAACAGCGACGGCGAGTACGGGATCGGCGGCGGCTATAACGGCACCGGCATCGTCACAATTACCGGCGGAACGGTCAGGGCCGGCGGCATCATCGGCGGCAGATATGACAGCCAGGTCTCGCTGACCTGGACCGCGCTGACGGACAGCATTCAGGCTGGTTCCTATAACGGCACCGTGACCATCGAACGCACCTTCTTTGACGGCACAGACGGGGTGTTTCCGGGTGTGGTCAGCGAAAATCTCAAATTGAAGGGCAAGCTCCTCACGCCCCTTGAGGCGGATTGCAGGATCGACTGGAAAAATGACAGCGGCGCGCTGCTTGAGACCGACTATGTGAAAATCGGTCAAACCGCAGCCTATGACGGCGCAACGCCTCTCAAAGCGGACGGCCCGTGGAGTACTTACACCTTCGACGGCTGGATGGATGAAACAAACGTCTATTCCCCCGATCTGCAGGTGACGGCCGACGGCAGCCATAAAGCTTATACCGCAACTTATCGAATCAATCCGAACGTCTTCGTGCAGAGCGGAATCACCCACGGCAATGTTACTCCCGCGCAGTCGACCGGCGTGCCGGGAGAGCAGATCAGCTTTACCGCAACGCCGGATTCCGGCTACCGGCTGAAGTCCGTTTCTGCCAGGCGCCGTGCTTTTCTGACTGCGCTGAGCGGAACGGAGTACGACAGCTCGGACAGCTACCCGCAGCTTGTAGACGGACCTCGGGGCGGAAGATGGGAAACCAATCCAAAAAAAGGCGCCGCGTATATTGTCATGAAGACAAACCGGCCCGTTGAAATGACCGGTTACTCCCTGACGACTTCTCAGAACGCGCCCGCCTACAACGGCCAATGCAACTGGAAAAACTGGAAAATCTACGGCGCGAATTTCACGAGAGACAGTCAGGCCACCCGCGACTCCTCACAGTGGCAGCTCATCACCGAGGTGGTAGACGATCAGGTGCTTGGCGCAGAGAGCAAAAAGCAATATGACTTTGCCCTGGGGATGACCGCGCCTGCGTATGAGTATTACAAAATCGAAGTCACCGCAGGCAAGGGCGCCAATCTGCTGTTCATGTATGAATTTGCGCTGATTGAGGATGAGAAAGAGGTTGCCGTGGAGCTCAACGGCAACACCGGTACCTTCACCATGCCGGAGGACTGTGTCTACCTGTCGGCGGAGTTTGAACCTCTTGCAATCACCGTTGCAGCGCACTCTCTCTCCCTCAACGGTGATATCGGCGTGAATTTTTACGCGGAGATTCCGAATGTGACGGAAGACTCCTATGCGGAATTCACCGTGGACGGCGAGACTGTCACCGTGCCGATCAATCTTGAGAAGTATATCATGAGCGGCGACACGAAGCTCTACAAATTCACCTGCAACGTCGCCGCCGCGCAGATTGATACGGAAATTACCGGCAGGATCGTTAACGGCGAAATGGAAAGCGACCCGATCAGCTATTCCGTCCACGCCTACCTGACCGAGGCGATGACGAAGCCGGAGACGGCGGGCAACGCGAACTTCATGGCGCTCGCCAGCAGCCTTGCCACCTACGGCTGGTACGCAAATGAGCTGTTCGCCTACGACGCCGATTTCGTCAAGCACGCGCTCTTCAACGATGCGCCGATGACGGCCGTCACGGCTGATTCCCTTGCGGATGCGGCGGCGCAGATCGAGAATACGGAAGCAGGCGTTGCCTACTACGGTTCGAGCCTGATGCTGCGCACTACGACGGCGATCCGTCATTACTTTACCGTGCCGGCAGGCAAGGCGGTTGATGATTTCACCTTCACCTGCGGCGGCGAGACGCTTACGCCGAACGTCAGCGGCAGCTACTATTATGTTGAAATCTCCGACATTGCATCCGCCGAGCTCGGCACGCCCTACACTGTCACCGTCACGGACGCCGGCGGCAGCACCGTCAACGCCTGGACCTATTCGGCCATGAGCTACGCCTATAAGGCGCTCACCAAAGAAAATGCCGATGCGGCGCTGATTGATGCGGCGAAGGCCCTTGCGGTCTATTACGGCGCGGCGAAGCAGTATTTCGGCGCGTAAGGAGAAAGCATATGAAGTTGACGAAAAAAATACTTGCCACGCTGATGATGCTGTGCCTGCTTCTCCAGCAGGTCGGCCTCTCCGCGCTGGCGGTTGATAAGATGACCAATGACCCCGGCTCTGCCAGGCAGTGGGGCATGAAGGCCATCGGCATGGACAAAGCCTGGTGTATGGGGCTCACCGGAAAGGGCGTCAAGGTCGGCGTCATCGACTGCGGCCTTTCCACCGCGACGGGCGACATTGCCGCAAGCCGTGTTGAGGCCGGCCCGAACTATACCGGCTCCGTCGGCAACTCCGCAACGGATATCGAAGGCCATGGTACCTTTGTCGCCGGCATCATCGGCGCGGCGAAGGACAACGGCGTGGGCATTGCAGGTGTAGCGCCTGAATGCAATTTCTACATGGTAAAGGCGCTGAGCGATATGACGCAGGCGGTGAAAGACTGCGTGAATGCCGGGTGTCAGGTGATCAACCTGAGCATGGGCACGCCCAGCGCTCAGGAGGCGGCGGGGCTCAAGCCTGCAATCGACGCCGCCGTTGCTGCCGGCGTGATTGTGGTAGGGCATGGCGCACCTTGAGCCGCTGGCCATGCGCCTTGAGGTGAAGGAAGGCCAGCACGGGCTGACGCTCATCAACGACTCGTACAACAACGACCTGCAGTCGCTCGACATCGCCCTCGACTTCCTGCAGCGCCGCGAGGAGGACGGCAGCCGGCGGATGGTGGTGCTGAGCGACATACAGCAGAGCGGTGAGACTGTCAACAGGCTCTACAGCCAGGTGGCCACTTTGCTGAAAGAGCGCAACATAGGCCGCCTTGTGGGCATAGGACACGAGATAGCGTCGGCGGCATCGCTGTTCAATATGGACGAGAAAGCCTTCTTCAACAGCACCAGCGATTTCATCCGCAGCGACCTCTTCCGCAACCTGCACGACAGTGTGGTGCTGCTCAAAGGAGCACGCAGCTTCGGTTTTGAGCACATCACTGAACTGCTGGAACAGAAGGTGCACGAGACCATCTTAGAGGTGAACCTCGGCGCCGTGGTGCACAACCTGAACCACTTCCGCTCGCTGATGAAGCCAGAGACGAAGATGGTGTGCATGATTAAGGCTGATGCCTACGGTGCCGGAGCCATCGAGGTGGCCAAGACACTGCAGGAACACCGTGTGGACTACCTCGCCGTGGCCACCGCCGACGAGGGAGCTGAGCTGCGCCGGGCGGGCATCACGCAGAACATCATCGTGATGAACCCAGAGATGTCGTCATTCAAGACTCTCTTCGACTACGACTTAGAGCCAGAGGTGTATTCCTTCCGACTGATGGACGCCCTCATCCGCGCCGCACGCGCACAGGGCATCACCGGATGGCCCGTTCACATCAAGCTCGACACGGGCATGCACCGGCTGGGATTTAATGTTTCTGCTGGGAGTGCTGGGACTGCTGGGACGACTGGGAATGCTGGGAGTGCTGAGACTACTGGGATGACTGGGAATGATGGGACTAATGAGACTGCTGGGATGACTGGGAGTGCTGGGACTAATGACCTGCCTGAACTTATTGCACGCTTGAAGGCGCAGCAGGCTATCATTCCACGCTCGGTGTTCTCGCACTTCGTGGGCAGCGACAGCGATGACTTCAACCAGTTCTCCGCCCTGCAGTTCGAGCGCTTCGACAATGCCAGCCGACAGCTGCAAGCAGCCTTCAGCCATCATGCCGATCACCGCCACCCGTACGCCGCCCGCGTCCAGGATCGTATATCCGTCGGCGATGGGCTGTCCGTCCTCGCCGTACAC
>JAFWCS010000294.1 GCA_017534365.1 Clostridia bacterium
GAAATCCTCCGGCGCGCCGAGCTTTAAGGCGTCCTCCGAGAAGCTGTATTGCGTTTTTGCAATGCAGACCGGCAGCTTGTCAAAGCCGAGGGCCTTGAGCTGCTTGAGCTGCTTTTTCGCCTGCAGGGTGAAATGAAACCCGCTGCCGCCGTAGATGCGTTTGGTGATCGCGTCGATCTTTTCTTCGATCGAAGCATTCACGTCATAGGCAAAGGTGAAATCGCCTTTTTCTTCTTCGCACAAACGCACGACCTCTCTGGCCAGCGCTTCGCCGCCGCGCCCGCCGTCCGCCCAGACGGTGGAGAGCACGGTGTTGACGCCGAGCGCGCGGCATTTGGAAACGATGAAATCGATTTCCGCGTCCGTGTCGGTCGGGAAGCGGTTGACCGCGACGACGCACGGAAGACGAAACACGTTTTTGATATTTGAAACGTGGCGGAGCAGGTTGGGAATGCCGCGCTCGAGCGCTTCGAGATCTTCCTGCGCGAGCGCGTCCTTCGCTTTGCCGCCGTGCATCTTCAGCGCGCGCACCGTTGCGACGATCACGACCGCGTCCGGCGTGAGACCGGCTTCACGGCATTTGATATCAAGGAATTTTTCTGCGCCGAGATCCGCGCCGAAGCCGGCTTCCGTGATGGCATAATCGCCCATTTTCAGCGCCAGCTTGGTCGCCATGACGGAGTTGCAGCCGTGCGCGATATTCGCGAACGGACCGCCGTGCACGAAGGCCGGCGTGCCCTCGAGCGTCTGCACCAGATTGGGCTTGAGCGCGTCGCGCAGCAGCGCCGCCATAGCGCCGACGGCTTTCAGATCACCGGCGGTGACCGGCTTGTCGTCAAACGTGTAGCCGACCACGATCCGCGAGAGGCGTTCTTTCAGATCATGAATGGAGGTGGCAAGGCAAAAGATCGCCATGATCTCCGAGGCCGCGGTGATGTCAAATCCGTCTTCACGCGGCACGCCGTTCAGCCGACCGCCGAGACCGTCCACGATGAAGCGCAGCTGGCGGTCGTTCATATCCATGCAGCGCCGCCACGTGATCTTATTGATATCGATGCCGAGGGCATTTCCCTGCTGGATATGGTTATCCAGCATCGCCGCTAGCAGATTGTTCGCGGCGGAAACGACCTGAAAATCGCCGGTGAAATGCAGGTTGATCTCTTCCATCGGCACGACCTGCGCATGCCCGCCGCCCGCGGCGCCGCCTTTGATGCCGAAAATCGGGCCGAGCGACGGCTCGCGCAGCGCGACCGTGGTATCCTTGCCGATGCGGCGCAGTCCGTCGGCCAGACCGATCGTCGTGGTGGTTTTGCCTTCGCCGGCGGGGGTCGGCGTGATGGCGGTGACCAGCACGAGCTTGCCGTCTTTTCTGTCCGTTTCATTTAAAAGCGCGGGATTGATTTTTGCCTTGTATTTGCCGAAAGGCTCGACGTATTTGGCGTCGACGTGTGCGCGCGCAGCAATGTCAATGATCGGTTCCAGCTTGCACTGCTGCGCGATCTCTATATCAGATAAATACTCCATGATTCCTCCGGGATTGATTATTTGAAGTAAGCGACCGCCGAGGCGAACATCTTGATGTCGTAGTCGCCGGGCACGTTTTTATAAAGCCCTGCGTTCCAGCGTTCGCTGTGGCCCATTTTGCCGAAGACGCGCCCGTCGGGGGAGGTGATGCCCTCCACGGCGAACATCGAGCCGTTTGGATTGAAATGCACGTCTGCCGTTGCGGCGCCGTCGAGATCGACGTATTGCGTGGCGATCTGGCCGTTTGCGGCAAGAGAGCGGATCAGCGCTTCATCAGCAAGGAAGCGGCCCTCGCCGTGCGAAATGGGCACGTTATAAATATCGCCGACCTGCGTGAGCGCAAGCCAGGGGGATTTGTTGGAAGCGATCCGCGTGCGCACGATGCGGGATTGGTGACGCGCGATGGTGTTGAAGGTCAGCGTCGGGCAGGTTTCGTCCGTGTCGATGATCTTGCCGTAGGGAACCAGACCGAGTTTGATCAGCGCCTGGAAACCGTTGCAGATGCCGCACATGAGGCCGTCGCGGCGCTCGAGCAGCTCTGTCACGCCTTCACGCACGGCGGCGTTGCGGAAGAATGCGGTGATGAATTTGCCGCTGCCGTCCGGCTCGTCGCCGCCGGAGAATCCGCCGGGGATAAAGATCATCTGCGCGTCCTTGAGTGCGTTGGCAAAGGTCTCCACGCTGCGCTGGATGCCGTCGGAGGTCAGGTTGTTGATGACCAGGATCTCCGGCGCGGCGCCGGCGTCACGCATGGCCTTCGCGCTGTCGAATTCACAGTTCGTGCCCGGGAAGGCCGGGATCAGAACCTTCGGCTTCGCCGTTTTGATCGCGGGCGCGGGATAAGAAGTCGCTTTGTAGGAGAAGGTTTCCATCGAAACGTCCGGCATCGGGATATTGCAGGCATAAACGCTTTCCAGCTTGTCTTCATAGCCCTGCAGCAGCTCGTTCATTGAAACGGACGATCCTTTGCAGGAAAGCCTGCCGTCGTCGGTGATGACGCCGAGCTCAATGCCGACTGCGGCGTCATCCGCAAGCTCGAGCACGAAGCTGCCGTAGGCGTAGCCAAACAGTGACTGAAGATCGAACGTATCCGCATACCGGAAGCCGAAGCCGTTGCCGATCGCCATCTTGAACACGGCTTCCGCGATGCCGCCCGCGCCGGGCGTATAGCAGGCGACGGCCTTGCCGCTGTGCAGCAGGTCGGCAACCGCTGCGAATGTTTTCAGCAGCGACGCGGTTTCCGGCAGACCTTCCGCATTCAGCTCCGGCTGCAGGAGGATGACGCGATGCCCTGCTTTTTTGAATTCGGGGGTGGCGATATGCGCGAGCTTCTCCGTCGTCACGGCAAAGGAAACGAGCGTCGGCGGTACGTCGAGATCCTCAAACGAACCGCTCATGGAATCCTTGCCGCCGATGGAGCCGATCTGCAGCGCTTTCTGCGCTTCAATCGCGCCGAGGAGCGCGGCGAGCGGCTTGCCCCAGCGCTTGCCGTCGCGGCCGGGCGATTCAAAATATTCCTGGAAGGTCAGATAAACGTCTTCAAAGGTCGCGCCGCAGGCGATCAGCTTGCTGACGGATTCGATCACTGCCAGATACGCGCCGTGATACGGGGATTTTTCCGTGATGAACGGGTTATAGCCCCAGCTCATCAGCGAGCAGTCGTCCGTATGCTTCTTTTCGACGGAGATCTTCTGCACCATCGCCTGCGCGGGCGTGAGCTGATATTTGCCGCCGAAGGGCATGAGCACCGTGCCTGCGCCGATGGTGGAGTCGAATCGCTCCGCAAGGCCGCGCTTGGAGCAGATGTTCAGATCGCGCACAAGCGCGTCATAATTCTCCGCAAAGCCGCCGGCTACCGTTTTTTCGAACGGTTTCGGCGCAGCGGGCGTGATAGAGATATGCTTCTCCGCGCCGTTGGAGTTGAGGAATTCACGGCTGATATCGACGATGGCCTTGCCGTTCCAGAACATGGTCAGCCGCTTTTCCGCTTTGACCTTCGCCACGGGGCAGGCCTGCAGGTTCTCCGTGTTTGCCAGCGCAAGGAAGGCGTCCACGTCCTCGGCGGCAACGACGACGGCCATACGTTCCTGCGATTCACTGATCGCAAGCTCCGTGCCGTCCAGACCCTCATATTTTTTGGGCACGGCATTCAGATCGATCTCCAGACCGTCCGCCAGTTCACCGATCGCGACGGAAACGCCGCCCGCGCCGAAATCATTGCAGCGCTTGATCATGCGGCAGGCGTCGCCGTTGCGGAACAGTCGCTGCAGCTTGCGCTCCTCCGGCGCGTTGCCCTTCTGCACTTCCGCGCCGCAGGTTTCAACGGAATGGGAATCGTGGGCTTTCGAGGAACCGGTCGCGCCGCCGATGCCGTCACGGCCGGTGGAGCCGCCGAGCAGGATCACGACGTCGCCGGGCGCGGGCACTTCACGCCGCACGTTCTCAGCGGGCGCGGCCGCGATCACGGCGCCGATCTCCATGCGCTTGGCAGCGTAGCCGGGGTGATAGAGCTCATCCACGATGCCGGTGGCAAGTCCGATCTGGTTACCGTAGGAGGAATAACCGGCGGCCGCAGTC
>JAFWCS010000295.1 GCA_017534365.1 Clostridia bacterium
ACGCGCGCCGTGCGCCCGGATGCCGCAGTCATCAGCAACATCGGCGTATCGCATATAGAAAAGCTCGGCTCGCAGGAGGGCATCCTGCGCGCGAAGCTGGAGATCCTGGACGGCATGGCGCCGACGGCGCCGCTGTTTCTCAACGGGGATGATCCGCTGCTGGCCACAGTGCGGCCCGGCGCGCATCCTGTCACATTTTACGGCATTGAGCAAGATCGCTGCAGCGTGCAAGCGCTGCATCTGACCTCCGAAGGAGCGGGAACTGATTTCGCACTGCAGTTCCCGGGCGGAACGGGCAGGGTCAGCTTGCCCTGCCCGGGCCGCCACAACGTCTACAATGCGCTGGCCGCCTTCGCGGTCGGCGTGTATGCCGGGGTGGAGCCGCAGGCGGCCATGGAGGCGCTGCGCGGCTACGTGCCGGCGGGCATGCGGCAGCGCATCCGGAAAGCCGGCGGCGCGACCTTCATCGAGGATTGTTATAACGCAAGCCCCGATTCCGTGGCGGCGGCGCTGGCCGTGCTGGCGGAGATGCAGGCGGCGCGGCGCATCGCCGTGCTGGGCGATATGCTCGAGCTCGGCGCGGTGAGCGAGCAGGCGCACGCGACAAGCGGCAAGCTTGCGGCGCAGCGCGGCGTTTCGATCCTCATGACCTATGGCGAACGCTCGGCGGCGACCGCGCAGGCGGCGCGAGCCTGCGGCCTGCGGGACGTGCGGGCTTATGACGACAAGCGGCAGCTTGCCGACGATCTTGCCGCAGAGCTGCGGCAGGGGGATGCCGTGCTGTTTAAAGCCAGCCGGGGCATGAAGCTGGAAGACGTGATTTTTGCGCTCGATGAAGCGATCGGCGGAAAGGATCTGCCGGTATGACGGCGATTGCCGCCTGCGTGCTGGCGGCGGCGCTGGGGCTTGCGGCGACCGTGCTCATCGGCCTGCCGCTGACGCCGCGCCTGCAGATGCTGCAGTTCGGCCGCGTGCAGCCACTGTTTAAAAAAACGGAGGACGCGCCGGAGAAAGCGCTGCTCGGCGGGCTGCTGCCGGTGATCGGCTGCGGCGCGGCGATCCTCGTGACCTGCCTGACGGACCGTCTGCGGGGCGGCGAGCTGTTTGCCGCAGGCAGCCTGGTGCCGCAGGAGCTGTATTCCAAGCTGGCAGGCGGCGTGCTGCTCGCGCTGCTGTTTGCGCTCATCGGCGGCATGGAGGACGGCGTGCGTCTGCTGCAGGGGCCGTCGGCGGGGCTGACGCTGCGCCGGCGCACGGCGCTGCAGCTGTTTGCCGCGCTGGCTTACTGCACCAGCCTTTATATGGCGATGCAGGGCGCGCCGTATTTTTATCTGCCGTTCTTCGGCATGCTGGAGATCGGCTTTTTTCACTGGCTGCTCGGCCTGCTTCTGCTTTACGGCACAGCCAACGCCATGCGCTATGCGGAGGATGAAAGCGCGTCGTGCAGCGTTGCGGCGGCGATCGCTGCCGTGACGGTGGCCGTGATCGCGGGCGGGAAGGGGCTTTACGGCTTTTCCGCCTGCGCGGCTGCGCTCTGCGGCGCTGCGGTCGGCGCTGCGCTCTGGTCGCCGCGGCTGCGGCTCGGGGAGACGGGCGCGCTGTTTTACGGCGGTCTGCTTGCGGGGCTGGCCTACGCGATCCATTGCCCGCTGCTGCTGCCGCTGATCGGTCTGGCTTATACGGCGGACGGCGGGGCAAAGATGCTGCAGACGGTGTATTACCGTCTGACGGGGCGGCGTCTGCTCAGGGAAGCGACGCTGCACGCGCATCTGGCGGCCGTCGGTATGCAGCCGCGCCGCGTCACGGCGCTGCTTGCGCTTTTGCAGGCGGCCGGCGGCGCCGCTGCCTGTCTGATTCTGTATTTCAGCGGTTATTTTCGATAAATCGACGCAAGGGAAAGGGGCGGAGAAATGAATCAATCTTCGGGAACGGCACGCGGATCCGGCGCCGGCAGCTCCCCCGCGCTCGGGCTTCTGCGGTGGCTCTTCTGGGAGGAGCCGCTGTGGATCCTGCGCAGCG
>JAFWCS010000296.1 GCA_017534365.1 Clostridia bacterium
CTGGGCAGATACTTCGCCCGCTTCGACGAAAGTCCCTCGAACCGCGTCAGCCTGAACGGCACGTATTACAAAGAGTACTGGGGCGAGGGCTCCGCGCGTGCGCGCAACTGGCAGCGCTACGATCTCGGCGGCGACAAGAAGCTGTCGTTCGAGGAGGGCGTGGATTCCCACGTCACCTACGCCGGCCCGCTGGCCGACAACGTCGCCAAGAGCCTTTACAAGGTCAAGTCCACGATGTGCAACTGCGGCGTGATCACGATCCCCGACCTGCAGAAGAACGCGAAGCTGACCGTCGTCTCCTCCACGAGCATCGTCGAGGGCGGCTATCACGACGTCATGCTCAAATCCTCCGCGAATACAGTCCGATAACTTCCAATGCGGCGCAGATCCCCGGATTTGTGCCGCTTTTTTCAACGGCTGTCAAAGGAAAGGAGCCCTCTCATGCAAAAACTGATCTCGATCTTCGGCGCGGTCGTCTTCTTCTTCGCGTCGCTTGCGCCGAACCTCTGGCATCTGCCGAAGACCCCGTCCGGGCAGGCGCTGGATCTGGAGAACCGCTTCGAGCTGACCTGGTCGGATGAATTCGACGGCGACGCGCTCGATCAGAGCAAGTGGATCGATCCCTGGTGGGTCTATGAGCGCAAGGGCGGCTACTGGGATAAGGATATGGTCCGCGTGCAGGACGGCAATCTGATCATTTCCACCGAATACAAAGAAAACGGCGTGAGCGAGGAACACAGCAAGCCCGGCTACTACACGGGCGTGGTCGAAACGCGCGGCAAATTCGAGCAGTGCTACGGCTATTTTGAGGTGCGCTGCATCCTGCCCGCCGCCACGGGCATGTGGTCGGCCTTCTGGATGATGAACGAGGGCGTTTACAACGTGGACGGCTTCGGTGACGACGGCACCGAGGTGGACGTGTTCGAATCCATGAAGTATCAGGATCACTGGTGGAAGGCGGGGGATGCGGTCGTTACCGGCATCCACTATGACGGCTATGGCCCGGAATCCAAGGGCGACAGCATCGGCTACTATTACGCAAACAATCCCTATGAGGAATACAATACCTACGGCGTGGAGTGGACGCCCGAGGAATACATCTTCTATATCAACGGCGTCGAGACCGGCCGCATCACCGCGGGCGGCGTGTGCGACAACCCGGAATACCTGATCCTTTCCTGCGAGGTGGCGGGGGAGAACGGTGTTGCGAACGCCGACCGTCACGGCACGGGCAGGATCACGAAGACCCCGGCGGAAAACTGGCCGGCGGAATTCATCGTCGATTACGTGCGCGTCTATCAGCACAAGTGAGGGCGGAAGAATGAAACGCAACTGGATCAAAACGGCGGCGCTGCTGCTGATCGGAGGGATTCTCATGCTCAGCCTGTTCGGCTGCGGAGCCGAAAAATACCCGGTGGATTACGACGGCCGGAAAAGCAGCTTCGAAAACGCGAAGGACCGCTATCCGGCGGGGGCGAAGGTGAAGCTGTATTTCGGCATGATCGCCACGGATACGGATTATTCGTTCTATCTCAACGGGCAGCGCCTCAACCCCGGCTATGAGGAAGCAAAGGGCTACGTGATCGAATTCACCATGCCCGCGCACGCGGTGAAGCTGACGTATGACGCGCGCAATTCCATGGTCTATGAGCCGGAGAAAAAAGAGGCGCCGTATCTGATCGTCTCCTACGAGACCGGCACCAGCGGCACGGACGGCTATGACGACAGCCGCTCGCTGCGCCTTTCGACCACGGAAGGGGAGGAGCTGCTGCTCGTGCGCGAAGATGTTGAAGCGGACGGGACGGAAACGGTCGAACGCTTTGCCGTGCCTTTCGACGCGGCGTATGAATGCGCGAAGCTGATCGAGACGTTCGGCCTGCGCGAGTGGAAATATCTCGAGGAGCCGGAATGCATTGACGGCGGCTATTCGACCGTGCGCTTCCGCAACGACGACGGCTCCTACGAGCAGGTCTCGACCGGTCACATGCCGGCGGACGGCGAGCGTCAGCTCGATCAGATCGGCAAC
>JAFWCS010000032.1 GCA_017534365.1 Clostridia bacterium
AGGCTTCGTCCACGACCACCACGCGGTCCGGATCGGCGCGCAGCAGCGTTTCAATCGCGGCCCGTGGCAGGGCGATGCCGGTCGGGGCGTTCGGGTTCGCAAGGAAGATCGTACCCTTTGCCGCGGCGAGCGCAGCGAGATCGACCGTCAGATCGTCCTGTAGCGGCAGTACCGTCGCAGGTACGCCGTTGAGGGCGGCAAACACGGGATAGAAGCCGTAGGTGATGTCAGGGAAAACGGCGGGATGCGCCGCGTCGCAGAAGGCCATAAAGGCGAAATTCAGGATCTCGTCCGAGCCGTTTGTCGCCAGCACTTCGGTCGGCGCAACGCCGAGCGTCTCCGCGAGCGCACGGTGCAGGGACGCGGCGGTCGGATCGGAATAGAGCTGCAGCTTCGCGGCCGCCTCCGCCGCCGCCTGCTGCGCCTGCGGCGCGGGCGGAAAGGGGGATTCGTTCGTGTTGAGCTTGATATACTGCTGATCCTGCGGCTGCTCGCCCGGCGTATAGGGCGTGAGCGCTGCGTATTTTTCACTGAAAAACCGGCTCATTGCTCCGCCTCCTCCAGACGGCAAAGGACGCTGCGGGCGTGCCCGGTCAGGCCTTCCTTGCGGGCGAAGCGGGCGACCTTGTCGCCGACGTTTGCCAGCGCGTCGGCGGTGAAATAGGTATACTGCGTTTTTTTGACGAAGTCGTCAACGGAGAGCGGGCTCGAGAAGCGCGCCGTGCCGCCGGTGGGCAGCGTGTGGTTCGGCCCGGCCAGATAATCGCCGAGCGCCTCCGGGCAATGCCGCCCGAGAAAGACGGAGCCGGCGTGCCGGATGCTGTCAAGATAATCGAACGGCGCGTCCACGCAGAGCTCCAGATGCTCCGGCGCGATCTCGTTGGCGATGTCGATCGCTGCGCGCAGATCCTGCGCGACGATGATTTTGCCGTTGTCGTCGATGGAAGCGCGGGCGATCTCCTCCCGCGCGAGCAGGGGCAGCTGGCGCTCGATCTCCGCCTGCACGGCGGCGGCCAGTTCCGCGGAATCCGTGACCAGCACGGCGCTTGCGAGCTTGTCGTGCTCGGCCTGCGAGAGCAGATCCGCCGCGGCGAACACGGGATTCGTTTTGCCGTCCGCGACGATCAGGATCTCGCTCGGCCCGGCGATCATATCGATCGAAACCGTGCCGTAGACCTGCTTCTTCGCTTCGGCAACGAACGCGTTGCCCGGGCCGACGATCTTATCCGCCTTCGGGATGCTCTCCGTGCCGCAGGCCAGCGCGGCGATCGCCTGCGCGCCGCCGACCTTGAAGATGCAGTCCACGCCCGCCACGTGGGCGGCCGCGAGGATCGCGGGATTGATTTTTCCTTCGGCGTTCGGGGGCGTGGTGATCATGACCTGCCGGACACCCGCGATCTTGGCGGGAATGGCGTCCATGAGTACCGTCGAGGGATAGGCTGCCGTGCCGCCGGGGACGTAGAGCCCCGCGCGGTCCACGGGCAGGATCTTCTGGCCCATCACGACGCCCGGCTGCTCGTTGAGGATGAAGCTGTTGCGCTTCTGCGCGCGGTGGAAGGCGCGGATATTCTCCGCCGCCGTTTCCAGCACGTCAAGAAATTCCGGCTCCACGGCGTCGAGCGCCTCCTGCATTTCCGCGGGGGAAACGCGCAGGGACGTCAGCTTCGCCTTGTCGAATTTTTCGCAGTAACGGAAAAGCGCGGCGTCGCCCTCGGCACGCACGGCGGCGATGATCTCCGCCACGATCTGCGCCACGTTGACCTTCGGGGTTACGCGGGCAAAGATCTCGCTTGCCGGCACTTCGCCGAACTGATAGATTTTAATCATGACTGTTCCTCCGTTCGGGCCGCCATTTCGCGCACGATCGTGTCGATGGGGCCGCGTTTGAATTTATAGCCGACCTTGTTGGCGATCAGTCGCGCGCTGATGGGGAAGATTTCCTCGACCACGGCGAGCTGATTCTCACGCAGGGTGATGCCGGTTTCCACGATATCCACAATGACGTCCGACAGGCCGAGGATCGGGGCGATCTCGATCGAGCCGTTCAGGCGGATGATGTCGATGTCTCTGCCGCGCGCGGCATAGTGCCGCCGGGCGATGTTGGAAAATTTGGTCGCCACGCGCAGCGCCCCGCGGCCGCTGTCGCGGAAGTCGGCGGGGGCGGCCACGGCCATCCGGCAGCGGCCGAGCTGCAGATCGAGCAGCTCATAGACCTCCGGCGCGTATTCGAGCAGGATATCCTTGCCGCACACGCCCAGATCCGCCGCCCCGCGTTCGACGTAGATCGCGACGTCCGAGGGTTTGACCCAGAAGTAGCGCACGCCGACGGCAGGGTTCTCAAAGATCAGCTTGCGGCCGGGCTCGTGAATGGCGGGGCAGGGGAAGCCGGCAGCCTCAAACATGGCCAGCACCTTTTCGCCCAGCCGCCCCTTGGGCAGGGCAATGTTAAGCATCGGCGTCAACTGCGGTCACCTCCCCGTTGCGGAATTGCAGCTTGCTGCGGTAGCGCGCGCCGGGCGCGGCGGCCCGTGCGGCGCAGACAGTGTTTCCTTCGGCGATCCGGGCTTCGATGCAGGCGCGCAGTGCCGCGGGATCCGCGTCGTCGTCATAGAGC
>JAFWCS010000033.1 GCA_017534365.1 Clostridia bacterium
CCGAATGCCTAGATCACCGGGCGTTCCAGGCCGCGGTTGAGCTGCGGGAAGTAGGAGGCGAAGCGATACTGCGGCTGCTCGTCGAACTCCAGCTTCAGCAGCGGGATGCCGAGGATCGGGTCGGGGTTGGCTTCCGGCAGGCCGTGCAGCAGGATGCGGTCGCCTTTCTTCTCAAAGTCGATCGGCGTGCCGTCCATGAAGCGGATGCTGCGCGGCGCGTTCAGGAAGCCGCCGAGCGCCATGTCGCCGTTCACCGGGTGCCAGATCTTATTCCACATATAGACGGTGTTGCCCTTGGTCGAGGGGCGGGAAACGCCGTTGGCCTGGTTCTGGTTGCCATAGGTCTTTTCCAGCTTGCCGTAAACGGCCTCGCCGTTGACCGCGAGCCATTGGCCGACCGCCTCCAGCGGCGCGATCGCCTCCTGCGGCACGGAGCCGTCGGGCATCGGGCCGATGTTGAGCAGCAGGTTGCCGCCGCGTTCACAGCAGGTGTTGAGCATCGCGACGATGCGCTGCGGCGTGTAGCTGTAAGCCGCGGCCTGTTTGGAATCCAGATAGCCCCAGCTCACGCCGTTGAAGGTCATGCAGGCCTCCCAGTCGCGTTCGCTCGGATTGATATGCTCCTCCGGCGTGCCGAAATCCTCCGGCAGGCGGCTGCGGTCGTTGATGATGATATGCGGCTGCAGCGCGCGCATGGCCTGGTTGCGGTTGAGGGAATCCCAGCCCTCCCAGCTCTGCAGCGGCTCCGGCACGTCATACCAGAGGATGTCGATCTTGCCGTATTGCGTGAGCAGCTCGGTGTTGAGCGCCTGAATATAATCGAGGAAGCGGCGGCGGGCGGCGTTGTCATAGGCGCAGATGCCGCCGTCGGGATGATGCCAGTCCATCAGCGAGGAATAGAAGCCGATCTTCAGATCGTTTTCCCGGCAGGCTTCGACGAATTCCTTCACGATGTCGCGGTGCGGGCCGTAGTTGACGGAATTGTAGGGGTTGACCTTGGAATCCCAGAGGCTGAAGCCTTCGTGATGGCGCGTGGTGAGCACCATATATTTCATGCCGGCCTTTTTGGCGAGCGCCGCCCATTCGCGGCAGCAGCCTTCCTTCGGCGCAAAGGTGTCGGCCAGCTTTTCATATTCCTGCGGCGGAATATTCTCGCAGGCCATCGCCCATTCGTTGCGGCCGAGCTGTGCGTAGAGGCCGAAATGCACGAACATGCCGAAGCGGGCCTCGCGCCACCAGCGCATGCGTTCATCGCGGGTCGCGGCAATGGCGGCTTCATAATCGGGCAGGGCAAGCGTTTTCATTCGGATCATCCTTTCTTTTTCGATCGTTTGTGCGCAGGTCACTGCGCCACTGGTTCGTTTTGGAGATAAGCTTTGATGGCCGCGCCATCTTTGTATCCTTTTTGGTAAAGCGCCTCCAGGCTGTCCTTTGAGCGCGAGATCGTGCCCACGCCGCAGGTATCGTCCGGCGCGACGATCAGGCATTTGCCCAGCGCCTGCAGCTCAAAGGCGCGCAGGACGCAGGCGTTGTATTTTTCCGCCCGTTTGCGCAGCTGCGCGGCAACGGCGGGGTAGCGGCGCTCGCAGGCGTTGGCCACACGGCGCTCCGCGCGCCCGTCCAGCGTCAGATCCGCGGGTTTGGTAAGGATCAGCACGATGCGCTCACAGCCGAGCGCCAGCGCGCGCTCGATCGGGACGGGATCGGAAATGCCGCCGTCAAAGTAGGTCACGCCGTTGATCATCACGGGCTTGCTCACAAAGGGGATCGAGGAGGAGGCACTGAGAGCGAGATAATTATCCTGCGACATATCCGCCTTGGTGAAGTAGCGGGGCAGGCCGGTTTCCGCTTCGGTGGCGATCACGTTCAGGATCCCGGGATAGTTTCGGATGCGGTGATAGGCCAGAGGATTTTCGCCGGCAGCGCGTGAAAGCGTGCCGTAGACGTAATCCAGGTCAATGAAGGAGCCGGTTTTCAGCAGGGCCTCAAAGCCCATATATTCCTTGCGAAACGCATATTCGGTGTTGAAGGTGCGGTTGCGACCATGCTGTGCGCCGAGATAAGAGGCGACGTTGGCGCTGCCGGCGGAAACGCCGATGCAGCAGTCAAACAGAATGCCATCGTCCAGACAGCGGTCAAACACCCCTGCGCCGTAAATATCGCGCAGTCCGCCGCCGACGTCGATGACGCCGATCATTCGCATCAGTCCTTTCCGCCTGATTGTAACACGTTTCGGCGGAAAAATCAACGGCATTTCAAGGAAAACGGCGCGCCGCAAGGCCGATTGCAGCGCGCCGGAACGTCTGTTATTTTTTCGCTTTGGTATCCACGATCTCCTTCAGCAGGGCGGCAAAGGCGTCGAAGGTCATCGCGCCGAGATCGCCGTCCGCGCGGTGACGCGGCGAGACCGTGCCGTTTTCCATATCGCGGTCGCCGACCACGAGCATGAACGGCACCTTTTCGATCTGCGCGTCGCGGATCTTGCGGCCGATCTTCTCATTGCGATAATCCACTTCGGCGCGGAAGCCCTGCGCCGTCAGCTTCGCAGCCAGATCCGCGCAGTAATCGGCGGCGCGGTCCGTCACGGGCAGGAAGCGGACCTGCTCGGGCGACATCCAGGTCGGCAGCGCCCCGGCGTATTCCTCGATCAGATAGGCCAGCGTGCGCTCGTAGCAGCCCAGCGACGTGCGGTGAATGATATAGGGCGTCTTTTTCTGTCCGTCGGCATCCACGTATTCCATGCCGTAGATCGCAGCGAGCAGCATATCGATCTGGATCGTGACAAGGGTATCTTCCTTGCCGTAGACGTTTTTATACTGGATATCGAGCTTCGGGCCGTAGAACGCGGCTTCGTCGATGCCGATTTTGTAATCCACGCCGAGGTTGTCGAGGATGCGGCCCATCGTGGCCTGCGCCTCTTCCCACTGCTCCTTGGTGCCCTCGTATTTATTCTTCGGGTTCGCGGGATCCCACTGCGAGAAGCGGAAGGTGCACTTATCCAGCATGCCCACGGTATCCAGGCAGTATTTCGCCAGCTCCAGGCAGCCCTTGAATTCTTCCTCCAGCTGCTCCGGGCGCAGAATCAGATGGCCCTCGGAGATCGTGAACTGGCGCACGCGGATCAGGCCGTGCATTTCGCCGGAATCCTCGTTGCGGAAGAGCGTCGAGGTCTCGCCCAGGCGCATGGGCAGCTCGCGGTAGGAACGCGCGCGGTTGAGGAAGACCTGATACTGGAACGGGCAGGTCATCGGCCGCAGGGCGAAGCATTCTTTCTCTTCATCGTCGGGATCGCCGAGGATGAACATGCCGTCGCGGTAATGATCCCAGTGGCCGGAGAGCTTATAAAGCTCGCGCTTGGCCATATAGGGCGTTTTGGTCAGCAGATAGCCCTTGCTCTGCTCAAGATCCTCGATCCAGCGCTGCAGGACCTGAATGGTGCGCGCGCCCTAGGGCAGGAGGATCGGCAGACCCTGGCCGATGATATCGACCGTGGTGAAGTATTCCAGCTCGCGGCCGACGCGGTTGTGATCACGCTTTTTCGCTTCCTCCAGCGCGGCCAGATGCGCCTCCAGCGCTTCCTTCTTGGGGAAGGCGGTGCCGTAGATGCGCTGCAGCATTTTCTTGCTGGAATCGCCGCGCCAGTAGGCGCCCGTGGCGGAGGTCAGCTTGAAGGCCTTGACCCGGCTCGTATCCGGTACGTGGGGGCCGGCGCACAGCTCGTCGAATTCGCCCTGCTTGAAGAAGGAGATCTTTTCGCCCTTGTCAGCGTGCTCCCGGATCAGCTCGACCTTGTAGATCTCGCCCTTTTCTTCCATATAGGCGATGGCGTCCGCGGGCTCCAGCTCATGCCGCTCGAGGGGCAGCGCCTCCTTGACGATCTTCTTCATTTCGGCTTCGATCGCGTCCAGCACGTCGGGCGTGAAGGCCACGTCCGTGTCGAAATCATAATAGAAGCCGCTGTCGATCGCGGGGCCGATGGCCAGCTTCGTCTGCGGATACAGGCGCTTGACCGCCTGCGCGAGCACGTGCGAGGCCGTGTGGCGCAGCGCGCGCAGGCCTTCGGGATCCTCCGCGGTGAGGATCTCCAGCGCGCAGTCTGCCGTCAGCGGGGTGCGCAGATCCTGCACGGCGCCGTCGATGCGGCAGACGCAGGCCGCTTTATAAAGCCCCATGCCGAGGCTTTTCGCGATCTCCATGGCGGTCGTGCCGGCTTCAAATTCCTTCACGACGCCGCCTTTTAACGTAACATTGATCATCTAATATCAATCCTTTCTTTATTAATGTTGGATAATCTCAATGACATTACCTATTTTGCATTTAAACTCAAATTGGAACTTGTCAAAACGGTCATTTATTCTAAGAGTCAACTTCTTTTTACTCCCAACAATCATTGGAATACTTACTGTTATAGTATGCTCTCCGAC
>JAFWCS010000297.1 GCA_017534365.1 Clostridia bacterium
CAACGACGCCATCCGGGACGGGCTGAAGGGAAGCGTGTTCAGCCAGACCGAAAAAGGCTATATCTCCGGCGCGGCCACCAAGACCAACGCATGGTCTCCTTGCGCGTGCCGTTGTTGAACGCCTCATGCTGCTTGGTGGACCAGAGGAACCAGACGTCGGCGCCGTTCTGATAGTAGGAATCGTCGACGAGGTTGTTCTGATCGGCGGAGCGCTTGAAGCCGCTCTCCTTCATGCCGCTGACAAAGAGATTCGCCATGGCGCCGCTCTTGAACGTGATGCGGCCCTTGACCTTCAGCTCGGTGCGCGGGGAGGTGTATTTGGTCAGCTGGCCGGGCACGAAGCCGGTCGCCCACCAGTAATAATCATAAGGACGGGAGAAGATCTTCCGGTAGCTGCCGTTGTTGTTCTTCGCCCAGTAGCAGTCGAGGGACATCTTGAGCCAGTCGCTCTTGCCCGCGGCGCTGTAATGGTTGATGTCGCCGGCGGCGCCGGTGTAAGTACCCTCCGGGGCGGTGTAGACGCCGATCTCAGCGCCGACGAAGAGGAAGCCGTACTGGCCCTTCCAGAGCTGGATCATCCAGTCCTTGCCCTCATAGGGGAAGCGGATACGGACCTGGTCGATGAACATGGCCGCGGCGGGCGCGAGCTTGTCATAGACCTGGTTGTAGCCGGTGTAGACCTGCCAGTTGTCCTTGTCATCGGTGTAGTAGAAATCGCCTTCGGGATCGTAGCGGTAGCCGGCGAGCGCCTTCTGAGAGAGGGCCTTGCGGGCGTTGTAATACGCGCCTTCCTGGGTGGTCAGATTGTTGGCGGCGTTGGATTTCGCGGTCGTCGCGGCGGGCTTGGCCGTGCCGCTCGCCTTCTTCGTGGTGGCGGTCTTCGCGCCGGAGTTGTTGCCCTTGTTGGCGGTGCTCTTGATCGTGCGGGCGATCGTCTTGATCGTCGTGAGCGCGTTGCCGGCCGGGTCGGTGACGGTTTCCTTATTTTCGTTCGTCACGAATTCCTGCACGGTATACAGCTCGGTGACATACTCCTCGGTGACGGCCTCGGTCGGGATTTCATTGCCGGCCTTGGATGCCTTGAAATGGCGGGTGATGGGGATCGCCGCCGCAGCGCCGCCGATGACGATGGCCGCCGCCGCACCGATCGCAATGATGCGTTTGCCGGATGAAGTGAGACTCATAGCAATAACCTCCTGTTGTTGAAAACAGTATTTTTTTCTTTTTTATCGGACATCCTGCCAGACGAAAATGACATCCTTGCCATATCGCTTGCAGGTATCTTTGACGGTGGGGTTGAAGGTGGCCACGGACTTGAAGCCCTGTTTGGTCAGCGCCTGCTCAAAGGCCTGCGCCTGCGTGGCGTCCTTGAAGGTGATGTGGCTGAGAATGCGCAGCGGGGAGGAATCGCGCTTGTTGGCCAGCTGGCCGTCAACGTAGCCGGTCTCCCACCAGTGCTTCTCATAGGTGCGGGTGAGCTGGGCGGTGTAGACGCCGTCGCCGTTCTCATCCCAGAGGACGGTCATCTCCATCATGAGCCAGTCGTCCTCCGCCGCGCAGTTGTAATGATCGAGCGCGGACACTTTGCCCTGCGGGCGGGTATAGATGCCGACCTCGCCGCCGACCGTGCCGATCGCGCCGGAAATATACTGGCCCTTCCAGATCTGGATCAAATAATCCTTGGAATCGTAGTTGAATTTCAGGCGGCAGGTCTCGATGCTGAAGTCGATCAGATTCGCGCCCGCGTCATAGAGCGGATTGTAGCCGAATTTGCGCTGGCGGCAGTTCGGATCGGTATCGTTATTATATATGTAGCGCTTGAGGCCGATCACGTCGTATTTGTCGCGGTAAAGGCCCTTGAAGGTCATATCGTTCGGCAGCGGACCGGCTTCCTCGGCAGTCACCGCGGCGACGCTGGCCTTGCCCTGCTCGGTATCCTCGAGCACCTGCGGATTCTGCGTGGTGCTCTCGGCGGGCCGGGTCGTCTTCTGCACCGGCTTCTGGGTGGCGGACTGGGTCTGCTTTTTGGTCGTGGCAGCCGGCTTCCGGGTTGCGGCAGGCGCCTTCTTTGTGGTGGTGGGCGCTGCAGTCTGCGCGATCAGCGCGGTCGTGCGCTCCGCGATCTGCGTGAGCGTCATCGGCGCGGTGGGCACTTCATACACCTGGGAATAGCGCGTATCGGCGTCATAGCCGGTCACGGTCGAATCGATCGCCGGATTGGACCGGCTGCCGCGAATGGCAAGCACGGTGACGCCGGCGGCAATCGCTGCCACGCCGGCCGTCATCGCGACGATGGCGGCATTCGTTTTGCGGCTCATGGTTCTCTCCCCTTTTTATTCCAAATTATATTATGACACACTTTGTCGAAAAAATCAACCGTTTTCTGCCTGCGCCCCGCACAAAAGGCGCAGGCAGCGGTTCTGGTGGAGATGGCGGTAATCGAAACCGCGTCCGAAAAACCCGCACAGGGACTTTCTACGAGTGTAGTTCGCCGTTTGAGATTCCCCCGCACGCCCGCCGACGAACAGGCTGACGCTTGCGGTAGACAGATTGTTCATGACCGGTTCTCTGCCGCGGCCGGTGCACGTTCACTGCTGAATGACGCCTCAGGCGCGGCCGCAGTCCTCCGCGCGGAGACGGCTGCTTAGTTAAGCAGCGAGTGCAACTTTGGTGTTGTCAGTTAATTTTAAGGTTACGGATTTTATAGCGGTCCCGCCCCGCTACTCGCTTATCCGGGCTTGGATTCCCCGTCGAAATCCTTTCATCCCCATATTTGATTGTATTTTAACGCAGCAGGCCGCGTTCGATGGCGCGTTTCGCATCCTTCTGCGCGGCGGCCGCGCGTTTATCGTAAAGCTTTTTGCCTTTACACAGCCCGATCTCCACCTTGGCCTTCCCCTTGGAAAAATAGACCTTCAGCGGAATGATGGCCAGCCCCTCCTGCTTGACCGCGGCATAAAAGCGGCGGATCTCGCGCTTATGAAGCAGGAGCTTTTTCTGCCGCATGGGATCGCGGTTGAAAATATTCCCCTGCTCGTAGGGGCTGATGTGCATGCCGTTGACGAACATCTCGCCGTCCTTGACGAAGCACCAGGCGTCCTTGAGATTCAGCTTGCCCTGCCGGATGGATTTGACCTCGGTGCCGAACAGCTCGAGCCCCGCCTCCAGCGTTTCCAGAATAAAATAATCGTGGTAGGCTTTTTTGTTTTGTGCCACGGGCTTGATCCCGCTGTCCTGCGCCATGGGTCCTCCTCTCCGCGCCGCAGGGCGCTATTTTATATGTGTGGCGCGGCGCTGAAATTGTTGCGCCGGGCGCGAAAAATTTTATTGGTTTTTGTTTTTATTGCCTGCCGGGCGGCGTTTGGCGTAAAAGCTTTGCTTGCGGCTGCGTTCCTCGGCCTCGCGCTTCGCGGCGGCCGCGCGCCTGGCCTTCACGCGCGAAAGGGGCTTGCCCTTCGCGGCGGGCTTCTTCTTTTTCGGCGCGTCCTCTTCGGTTTTTTCTTTATAAAGCACGATGCTGCCGCCGATGACCTGCACGACCTCGCTCTGCGTGGCAGCGGCGAGCTGCTCGGCAAACTCCCGCGGGGATTCCGGCGCGCTCTCGAGCAGCACCTTCAGCTTGATCAGCTCGCGCTTGCGCAAAGCGTCCGCCGTCTGCTGCACCAGCGCCTCGGACATGCCGCCCTTGCCGATCTGGAACAGCGGCTCGAGGGCGTTTGCCTGCGCGCGCAGCTGCGCTCTTTCTTTACTCGTCATGATCCTTCTCCTCGATTTGCTTTGCCAGCGCCCGCACGGAACGCCCGCGATGGCTGATCGCATCCTTCTGCTCCGCCGTCAGCTCCGCCATGGCGGTCTGATAGCCGTATTCCTCCGGCAGAAACAGCGGGTCGTAACCGAAGCCGCCGTCGCCGCGGGGCTCGAAGCCGATCCGCCCGCGGCATTCCCCGCGCGCGAAGAGCCTGCGCCCGTCGGGATAGACGCAGCAGGCGACGCTGACGAACGCCGCGCCCCTGCCCTGCGCCGGCACGCCGGCCAGCGCCTCGAGCAGCTTGCGGTTGTTGGCTTCATCATCGCCGTGGACGCCCGCATACCGCGCGGAATAAACGCCCGGCGCGCCGTCGAGCGCGTCGACCGTCAGCCCGGAATCATCCGCCACGCAGGGCAGACCCGTCTCGCGGCAGCCGCTTTCGGCCTTGA
>JAFWCS010000298.1 GCA_017534365.1 Clostridia bacterium
CAGCGTGTATTCGCTGATGCCCATGCCGCAAACCGTGCAGTCCTTTACGCGATAATGATGGATCTCGCTGTACGGCGCATACGCTTCGCTGCGGTAAACAAACTGATGATCGGCGTATTGCGTGGTCTCATATCCGCATTTGGAACAGGTCACGGTACGGAAATGCTGACGGGCGTTGTTGTATCCGTCCGTTGTAAACTGCCATTCGCCGTAAACAAAAGTATGCGCTTCCGTCGCATAGCTGAACGCGCCGCAGTCCGTGCAGACGTCCGTGCGGCGATGCGTTGCCGCGTCAATCGAAACATAGTCGTTCGGGGTCGGTTTGTGCGCGGCGGTCTGCATGACGGTATAGCCGCAGCGGACACAGGTTTTGGTCCGTTCATGCTGCGTTTCATCCTTTTCCGTCCACTGCCCGTAGGTCCATCTGTGCGTCTCATATTCATCCCGTGTCGCGCCGCAGCCCTGTGTGTCGTTCCGCAGAAAGCCTTTCCAGACCGCGTCCTTCACCAGCGCATAGGATCCGCAAAGCTCCTGGGAGAAGGAGAATTTGTCGATGTTGCTGTGGTCGCAGACATAGTTGATATCATGCCCGGCGGCGTCGCGGGGCGTGTAGCCGGCCACGCTGTAGCCGTGCTGCGGAAACAGCACCGTCATCGTGTGGCGGGTATAGGTGTCGTCCTCGTAGTTGAAATGCGGGCAATAGAAGATATACATGTGATACTTCTCAAAATTGCTGACCAGGCCGATACCCGGATCCGCGCAGACTTCCCGATAGGTCTTCCCGCCGAAGTACGGAATCACGGGATCAACAATATCATCCAGATTCGCATAGGGCCCGGAGACATGCAGGTGCTCGCTGCAGCCGGACTTCGGGCACGAATCGCTCATCTGCACTGTCACAGCCGCAGCGAACACATCCGCGTGAACCCCGGCGACGGTCATCAGCGCAGAAATCAAAGTGACCAGTCCGCGATAAAGAATAGAGCGTCGCTTCATCGGCTCGCCCCCTTAATCCGCGAGGGCGAGGGTGAAGACGACCTTGGCCACTTCTTTGTCTTTCATCGCGGCGGCGTCCTTCGACACCTTGGCAAAATACCGCAGCGGCAGACTCTCCTGCGGCGCAATGACCGGGAACGCGCTCTGACTGATCTCCAGATTGCCCGCGCGTTTCGTTGAAATGCCGTTAAGCTTGAGCGCGATCGTTTTGCTGCCGGTGAAGACGTCGTAATTGCCGATCTTGAAGGAGCCGTCCTTCACGCTGACGGCTTTCACCTTCACGGAGCCGAATTTGGCGTTGTTCGTGATCTTCGCGTTCGTCGCGGTCACGACCGTGCCGTTGTAGATCTCCACAGGGAGCGACGCGGGCACGGTGACGGAAATGCTGCGGTATTCATTGGCGACGGTCAGCTTGACGGGCACGGAGGCCGTGGCTTCCGTCGCGGCGAAGGCGTGCACGCAGGAAAGAGAGAAGAGGACTGCGATGGCAAGTAAGATTGCCGTAAGCTGTTTGGTTTTCATTTGAATTTTACCTGCCTTTCATAGAAATGCGGAGGGCGGCAGACGCCGCCCTCCGAAAAAGGGAATGGTTTGATTACGCAACGGTATCGAACTCGACGACGAAGACAACGTTCGCGACGGTGCTGTTGGTCACGGCCACGGACACCGGCGTCACGATCGCGTCATAGAGGACGGACACGCTGTTTCTGGTCATATCGCCCACACCGCTCATATAGCAGCCGGTGATCGGCGCGGACAGCAGGGCCTGGGTGTTGCCGGAAGCGTCGGTTCTGACCTGATTGCCGCCGCCGATGCTCATCGCAAAGCCGATCTTGTTGGAGTCCACCTTTTCGGAAGCGAGCGTGCTCTTATCGCCGAAGGCGGTCAGCGTCCAGCCGTTCGCGCCGCTCATGGTCGCAGACTTCACGCGGACAGCGCCGAAGGAATTGTTCGTGATCTTGCAGTTGGTCGCGGTGGTGGTGTTGCCGTCAATGCCGACAGCCACGGGCAGCGCGGTCGGGATCGTCACGGACAGAGCGGTCGCGGCGGGATCGCCGTCGAGGGTACCGTCATCGGTGGAATAGAGGTTGACGGGCGTGGTGCCGTTGCCGCCGTTGGTGGTGATGTTCGCGGCAAAGGTCGGGACGGCCATGCAAAGGACGGCGGTCAGGGCGAGGACGACGGACAGAATCTTCTTCATGGTGTTGTTTTTCATAAGTTTTGATCTCCTTTAAAAAATAGAAATTTTAGTATAGTTTTTTTTGAACTGTTTGCGGTCAGTTCTGCACCGTAATGGTAATGACGGCACCGGCGCAGCCGAGCGAATTGCCCGTGGCCGGATCCACGTTGTGGAACATAGCCGTACACTCGTAGGTACCCGCCGGCAGGGCGACGTCGAGCGTATCTTTCTCGATCTTGCTGCCGACCGGAATCCCTTTGGATTCATAGATCGTATCCCCGTTATCGTTCCGGGTAATGACGACATACTGCGGGTACTTGTTGATGGATTCATTGACGATCATCAGATTGCCTTCGCTTTTGCCGTCGGCAAAAACGGGCGTGGTGTTCATGCTGATATTGATATATCCTTCCTCCACGCCGGCGTTCAGGCCTTCCTGAATCTTGGACACGTCCGCTTCATTCCAGCCGCCTTCCACGGCGCGGTCGTCAAGGACGAAGCCGCTGTTCGGATCGCCGGGTTCTTTGCCGGTGCAGCCTTTGAAAATGAGCAGCACGGCGGCGAGAAGCAAGAGCAGAATCAGCAGGATGCCGAGGGCAATCCGGATGATCTTCAGTTTGTCTTTCTTCCGGTTTTCGTTGTTGGGTTTGGTCATTCAAGACACCTCCGTTTTCTTTTCGTTTTTCAGGCTTGAATCTGCTTCAAGCCGACTAAGGCGGGATCCCCCGCAGCAGAATGCCGGTCATTGCAGACCTCCTTTCAACGGCTCATCAGCGGATGATCGTGCCGAGCACCTTCACCGCGGTTTCCACGGCGATCCAGAGATACAGACCGCCGACGCTGATAATGAAATGACCCATAGACACACCTC
>JAFWCS010000299.1 GCA_017534365.1 Clostridia bacterium
ATAAACTGGAATCATCAAACAGGAGGTTTCTGCTATGGGTTTATTTGATACGATCAAACACGCCGGCGACAGTGCGGCCGGTCCACGCAGCGAAGCGGTCGTCTTCCCCGCGCTCCCCGATTCTCCCGCCGCGTTTCGCGCGCTGCCGCAGGCTGCGCTGGCCACGCCCTTCGATACGGCGGCGCTGACGGTGCTCGCCCTGTGCTTTTATCCGCAGGACCGCGACGCCGCGCTGGAAATGCTCGATTATCTGCGCGGTCCGCGTCCGCTGACGCCTTATGACCGGCAGTTCATCCGCGACCGCTTCATGGATCACGATTACGTTGCCCGCTCCTATTTCAGCGGCGCGACGCCTGCGAACGATTATCAGCCTGCGGCACCCTGCACCGTGGTCGTGAGTGAAAACCCTTATTCCTATCAGAACGAGGGCATGGCCACGCTCTGGCTGACCTCCGGCGGCGCGGACAGCCCCCGGCAGGTGCAGCTGCGCAAGGCGAAAGACGGCAAGTGGTATCTCTGGGAGCAGTTCCTGCTCGCCGGCATCCGCCCGCCGGAAAGCGAGAATCCCTGGGCCTGATCCATCGCATCAAAAAACAGCCTCTCCGTCGGGAAAGGCTGTTTTTTCGTTTCTGATGCGGTTTATTTCTTCTTTTGGTAGTTGAGCAGGATCTCATCCAGCGGCACCTTCGCGACGGTATTGAAAAGGTTTGTCGCATACATAATGCCCGCAAAGGCGATGAGCAGAACGATCGTTTCGTCGTCAAACTTCTCCTTGAGCGCTTCATAGATCTGCTTCGGGATATTGTGCGGATCCGCCGTGATCGCCGCGCCGAATTTGACCAGCAGGCGCTCGGTATCAGAGAGCTGCGGATCGTCTGGATCGTCGCCGTTGTCGATCAGGATCTTGCGGAAGAAGGTGGAGCAGATCAGGCAATCGTTGCCCGTGGAGATCGCCAGAGAAAACAGGGAAAGCGCGCGGTCGCCCAGCTTCGGCTGCAGCAGGTCATAGAGCGTGTACCACTCCATATAGGCCTTGAAGGCCGGCACGTTCTGCAGCAGGGTGCGCTTCATGTTGGTGATACGCCCGTGCCTGGCGATCTGATCGTCATATTCGCGGCGCACCTCGGCGCTCGCGGTCTCATACTCGGTCATCGGCAGATAGCTCATGGATCAATACGCCCCTTCCTCATTTTCGTTTTCGCTCCCGGCGTCTTCGTTCCCGGAATCATTTTCCTCCCCGCTGCTCTGCGTCACCCGGTCAAACAGGCTCGTGCGGCTCACGGGCGTTTCCTCGTCCGCATCCGGCTCCGTTTCGTTTCGATCCAGCCCCGGCAAGGTCCAGAAGGTGCGGCGGGTGGTTTCGTCCTCGTTGTCGTAATAGTAATAGCGGCGGCGGGTGGTTTCATACTCGTCGTCATAATCGCTGTAGCGGCTGCGGGTCGTGCCTTCTTCTTCCTCGTTCCCGGTGTCGTGGTTATAGGTGCCGTCCACCAGATCAACGGCGGAGATATGGGTCTCCGGGTCGATCTCGATATTCGTCTTCTCAAACAGCGCCATCTGCAGCTCGCGCGCGCAGGAAATATAGTCCACGATCCAGACGTCGAGATAGCCCGTATAAGTCTGATAGCCGTGCACGCCGACCTTGAACTCCTCCGCCGGCTCCACCATGCTGACGATCTGATATTTCATCCAGCCTTCGCTGAGCGCGGAGGTGCCGAGCGAAAGGATCTCGCCGGTCCTGTAGTTCGTCGTCACATAGGGCAGGAAGGTTTCCAGCGCCTGATTCAGCTCGCTGAGCGACGAAGCCTTCGCGTTGCGGATCAGGGAGGAGATCACCTCGCGCTGCCGCCGGGTGCGCTCTTCCTCGCCGTCGAGCTTGCGGATGCGGGCATAGACCAGCGCATGCTGCCCGTCAAGCAGCACGTTGTCGCCGCTCTCGAAGCCCTTGATCTGTGTGGTGCGGTTCATATAGTCCGCTTCCTTCTCCGTCACCGGCACCCGGACGCCGCCGAGCACGTCGATCACCTTGATGAAGGAACCGAAATTAATGGTCACGTAGTGGTCGATCTTGATCTTATAGTTGTTGGAGAGCACCTCCATCAGCTTGGCGGCGCCGCCCCAGGCGTAGGAGTGATTCGTCTTGTCATAGCGCTCCGACCCGTTGATATTCATATAAGTGTAGGCGTCGCGCAGGAAGGAGCAGAGGGTGATCTTCTTCGTCTTGGTGTTGACGGACACCAGCATCGCGGAATCGGAGCGGTGGGTCCCCTCCTCCTCATCCTCGCCGATGAGCAGGACGTTGATCACGTGCTTGCTGTACATCTTTTCGCCGCCGTTCAGCGCCCAGGTCTTCAGCAGATCCTTCACCGAATCCGCGCTGGCGATATCATACATGGTGGCGAAGCTGAGATTTTCCTCCGTTTCCTCCACGAAGGTGACGTCCGGATTGCCGCTGTGGCCTTCGCTCACATTCAGCAGGCTGAGCATATGACGAACATACGCGCCGCCGGCCGCGCAGGCCACCAGCAGCAGGCAGATCGAAACGCTCAGCAGCACCTTCAGATTCCGCTTCTGATTGCGCAGAAAAAAGTTCTTGAAGCTGGTCGTCCAGAAATAACGCCATTTATTTTTAAATCCCTGCGGCTTGCTGACACTGGAAATATCTTCGTAGCTGCCGTTTTCTTTTTTGCTCAAGGGTCTGTTCCTCTCTTTTTTGAGAT
>JAFWCS010000300.1 GCA_017534365.1 Clostridia bacterium
AGACCGCCGCCGCGTCCTGCCTGCAGGTGGTGCTGCCGGTCTCCACGGTGCAGATGGAATACCGCTATCATCTCAAGGATGAAAAAATGCTTGCAAGGATCGCCGCGCAGGTGGCAGCCGCCAAGGCGCTGTGCAGCGACGTTGAATTTATCGCGCAGGACGCAACACGCGCCGAGGAAAGCTTCCTGATCGCAGCACTGCGTCAGGCGAAGGAAAGCGGCGCGACCGCCGCCACGCTCTGTGACGACGCGGGCATCTTCATGCCGAGGAATTCGCGGCAAAGATCCGCGCAATCAAGGCCGCGGTCGATCTGCCGCTCTACGTGCAGGTCAGCAACGCCATCGCCATGGCCGCCGCCGACGCCCTTGCCGCGCTGGCCGCCGGCGCGGACGGCGTGAAGACCGCGATCACCGGCAGCAAGGTGCTGACCACCGATCAGTTTGCCGAAGCGCTCAAGGTCAAGGGCGAGAGCCTGGGCATCTGCGCCGCGCTCAAGCAGACGGAGATCCATTCAGATATCGACGCCCTGCTCAAAAAGCTCGACCGCACGGATTTCACGCAGCCCGAAGCGCAGACTGCGGATGTTTTCCTTGACGCGGAGAGCACCCTCGCGCAGGTCAGCGATGCCGCTGCCGCGCTGGGCTACGTCCTCTCGGGCGAGGATCTGGGCAAGGTCTTTGACGCGGTGCAGCGTGTTTCCAAAAAGAAGAGCGTCGGCGCAAAGGAGCTGGAGGCCGTGATCGCGACCTCGGCCATGCAGGTGCCGTCGACCTACCACGTGGAGAGTTATATGTCCACCTGCACGAACGGCAGCAACGCCATGGCGCAGATCACGCTGGTCTGCGGCGAGGAGAAGCTGACGGGCGTGGCCGCGGGCGACGGGCCGATCGACTCCGCCTTCCTTGCGATCGAGCAGATCGTCGGCCACAATTATGAACTGGACGCCTTTGAGATCCAGGCCGTGACCTCGGGCAAGGAGGCGCTCGGCTCCGCGCTGGTGCGTCTGCGCAGCAACGGCCGCCTGTATTCGGGCAACGGTCTGTCCACCGATATCGTCGGCGCGAGCATCCGCGCTTATATCAACGCGCTGAATAAGATCGTTTATGAGGAGAAAGCATCATGAAGCTGACGTTCTCAACGCAGAATATCCTGCCGGCGTCCTTCCGCGATACCTGCCGCACGGCGGAGGATTACGGTTTTTCCGGCTTCGAGATCTATGACGCGGCAAAGGAACGCAAACTGCACGCAGACAGCATCCTGCGCATTGACAAGATTGCGGAATCCAAGCGCAAGCTGGTCAACCGCGGGCTGGCGATTTCCGCGCTGACGGTGCCCCAGGGGGCGGATACCGACGCGGTGACGGCGGAATCTGTCATCAGCTATATCAGCATGGCGGCGTCCGCCGGCGTCGAAGCCGTGATCCTGCATGTGGAAGGCGCGCCTGCGCCGGAAGCCCTGCGCGACAAACTGCTGCCCGCCATTCGCTGCGCGGAGGAATCGAAAACAGAGCTGCTGTTTGAAACCACCGGCATTTATGCGCACACACAGGCTGTGCTCGATCTGATCAACTGCATCGGCTCCGCGGTCATCGGCGTTTCGTGGAACACCCGCGCCACGCTCTTTGACGCGGGCGAGAGCGCGGAGACCACGATCAAGACCCTCGGCGCCTACATCCGCCACGTCCGCCTGGGCGACCGCAAGAACGGCGTCAACGTCCTGATCGGCGAAGGCGATCTGCCCGTCGCGCAGTTCCTCAACGCCCTGCGTTCGCTCAATTACGACGGCTTCGTCTGCGTGGACTGGAACGACGAGATCGACGATCCCGACATCGTGCTGACCCATTTTGCCGCCTATATTTCCGGCGTCACGCAGCAGAACGCGGGCAAGGCCGCGCTGCAGAAAAACCGCGCCGGCACCGGCACCTATCCGTGGAAGCATTACGAGATGATCGACCTGACCTTTCCGCAGGTGCTCGACGTGATGGCGGAAACCTATCCCGATCAGTACGCATTCAAATACACGACCCTCGACTACACCCGCACCTACGCGGAATTCCGGCGCGACGTTGACCGCGTGGCGGCCGCCTTCATCGCCATGGGCGTCAAGCCCGGCTACCACGTGGCGATCTGGGCGACCAACGTGCCGCAGTGGTATCTGACCTTCTGGGCGGCCACAAAGATCGGCGCAGTGCTCGTCACGGTCAACTCGGCCTATAAGATCCATGAGGCGGAATACCTGCTGCGGCAGTCCGACACCCACACGCTCGTGATGATCGAAGGGTCGAAAGACGCGAACTACAAAGAGATCATGCAGGAGCTCTGCCCGGAGCTCGCTTCGCAGGAAAAGGGCGCCGCCCTCTACGCCAAACGCCTGCCCTTCCTGCGCAACATCGTCACCTGCGGCTTCGACATGGACGGCTGCCTGGAGTGGAACGAAATGCTCAACCTTGCCGAAACGGTCCCGCTTGAGGAGGTCCGCCGCCGCGCCGCAATGGTCAAGCCGGACGACGTGTGCAACATGCAATACACCTCCGGCACGACCGGCTTCCCCAAGGGCGTAATGCTCACGCACCGCAATGTCGTCAACGACGGCAAGATCATCGGCGACCGCATGGATCTCTCCACCGCCGACCGCATGATGATCCAGGTGCCGATGTTCCACTGCTTCGGCATGACGCTTTCCATGACCTCGATGATGACGCACGGCGGCACGCTGTGCCCCATCCCCTATTTCTCGCCGAAATCGGCGCTCGCCTGCGTGCATCAGGAAAAGATCACCTGCTTCAACGGCGTGCCCACGATGTTCATCGCGATGTTCAACCATCCGGATTTCCCGAAGACGGATTTTTCGCATATCCGCACCGGCATCATGGCCGGCTCCAACTGCCCGCCCGATCTGATGCGCCGCGCAGCGCGCGAGATGCACATGATCGAGATCATCTCCGTCTACGGCCAGACGGAATCCGCGCCGGGCAGCACGATGGGCGAGGTCAACGAGGATGAGGATCACCGCGTCGAAACCGTCGGCAGCGCGTTCCCGGGCGTGGAGTGCAAGATCATTGACCCCGAGACCGGCAAGGATCTGCCCGACGGGCAGAACGGCGAATTCGTCGCCCGCGGCTTCAATATCATGAAGGGCTACTATAAGATGCCCGAGGCGACCGCACAGACCATCGACGCCGACGGCTGGCTGCATTCGGGCGACATCTGCTGCCGCACGCCGGACGGCTATTACAAAGTCACCGGCCGCCTGAAGGATATGATCATCCGCGGCGGTGAAAACCTCTATCCCCGCGAGATCGAGGAATTCTATCTCACCCATCCGAAGATCCGCGACGTGCAGGTCATCGGCGTGCCGGATCAGCGCTACGGCGAGGAGGCCTGCGCCTGGATCATCCTGCATGGGAACGAGACCGCCGATGAGGAGGAGATGCGGGAATACGGCGTGACGCACATGGCGCGCCATAAGGTGCCGCGCTATTTCCTCTTTGTCAAGGAATTCCCGATGAACGCCGCCGGCAAGATCCTCAAATATAAAATGCGCGAGCAGAGCGAGGAACTGCTCGGGCTGACGAAATAAAAAGCAAAAAAACACTTGACAAATGCCGCAAACGGTGGTAAGATACGATACAATCAAATAAATCAAAAGCGATGACGAAGACGGCGAACGCAGGAAGCGCACAGAGAGTCGGGGATGCTGGGATCCCGGCGGCGGAACGTGTTCAGGCCCATCCCTTCCGAGCTGAAGGTTCGAACGCCCCGGCGGTCAGTAGGCGCCTTCCGTGATTGCTGCGTCAATGCATACGGCTTGCTGGAGCCTGAGCGGCGCCGATTCGGCGCAATTTGAGTGGTACCGCGGGTATTGAAGAAATTCAACGCTCGTCTCAAAGGAATTCTTTGGGGCGAGCGTTTTTTTATGACGCGCCAGCGGATCGCCCCGCAATCGTTTTGAAAGGGGAAATCACAATGAGTCAACAAACACCGGTCAACCAACTGCAGGAGATCGCCCGCCGCATCCGCGAAATGCGCGAAATCCTCGGCTATTCCGAAGCGCAGATGGCGGAGAAAACCGACGTCTCGCCCGAAGAATACCGCGCCTATGAGGCCTGCGAAGCCGATCTGCCCTTCACCTTCCTGCACAAATGCGCCCTCGCCTTCGGCATCGAGCTGACCGAGCTGCTCGAGGGGCATAACGCCCTGCTGACCTCCTACACCGTCACCCGCAAGGGGCAGGGTCACCAGACCGCCCGCGAAGACGGCATCAGCATCCAGAATCTCGCGCCGAAATTCAAGCACAAGCTCGCCGAGCCCTATTGGGTGCGCTAAGGGTTTTCCGAAGAGCAGCAAAACAAGCCGATCCACCTGACCAAGCACAGTGGTCAGGAATTCGACCTCGTGCTCTCCGGCGCGCTGCTCGTGCAGGTCGGCAGCAACAAGGAGTTGCTGCATGAGGGCGACAGCATCTATTACAACAGCTCCACGCCCCACGGCATGATCGCCATGGAAGGGCAGGACTGCGTGTTTCTTGCGGTCGTTCTGCCGGATGAGGAGACGAAGGAATCCGTCGTGCGCGAAAGCGTCGCCGCCGCCCGGCCGAACACCCACCTGCTCTGTGAAAAATTCGTTCACACAGAGGAAAACGAGAAAGGCACGGTCGCGAAGGTGGAATTCCGCAACACGGAGACCTTCAACTTCGGCTTCGACGTTGTGGACGCCATCGCCGACCAGTATCCGGACAAGCTCGCGATGATCCACCTCGACCGCGACAAGCACGAACGCCGCTTCACCTTCAAGGAGATCAAGAAGGAATCCAACCGCGTGGCCAATTATTTCCGCTCCATCGGCATCCAGAAGGGCGATATGGTCATGCTCGTGCTCAAGCGCCACTATCAGTTCTGGCTGGCCATGATCGCGCTGCACAAGATCGGCGCGATCGCCGTGCCTGCCACCTATCTGCTCAAGGAGCATGACTTTGTTTACCGCTATGATGCCGCGCAGATCAATACGATCATCTGCACCGCGGACGGCGACGTGGCCGAGATCGCGGAAGCGGCGGCCGAAAAATGCCCGAGCGTCGTGCGCAAGATCCTCGTCAACGGGCAGCGCGACGGCTGGCACGATTTCAACAAGGAATATCCGGTCTTCTCCAGCGTCTTCCCGCGCACGG
>JAFWCS010000301.1 GCA_017534365.1 Clostridia bacterium
GCCATCACGATTTTGCAAAAAATGGAGGAAACCGGCGGTGAACCTGACACCATAGGGTATGACGTAAAGACGGGAAAACTCATTTTCTGCGACTGCGCAAAGGAATCGCCCGTCGGGCGCAGAAGCCTGTGCTATGACGAAAAGGCATTGCAAGGACGAACGAAAAACCCGCCGTCAAGCAGCGCCGAGCGGAAAGCGAAAGAGATCGGCATATCGATGATGACGGAGGAACTCTATCGTCGACTGCAAAGTCTCGGTTCATTTGATTTGAAAACGTCAAGCTGGATCGCTACGCCGGAGGATATCCGCAGCAAGGGCGGCGCGTTGTTCTGCGAACGGCGCTATGATACCGTTTTTACTTTTCACAACGGAGCGGATTCCTACTATTCTGTGCGCGGATTCAGAGGGTATATTCTTGTCTGAACACCGGACTCAACGATAAAACCCCTGCAATTTATGGGACTGAAACATTGACAAATTCCGGTTTGTCGAAGAAAAATCAGTTACTACAGATAGGGATTTGCGGAGGAACCGGCATCAGAGTTTCCGTCGGAGTATCTTTGTATCGTATTTCATCAGAAAAGTCATTCGCTTAAAGAGGTGGGAACATATGTGGCTGATCATGGCGGCGTTGTCCGCGCTCTTCGCCGGACTTACGGCAATCCTGGCGAAATGCGGGATCAAAAAGACTGATTCCGACGTGGCGACCGCACTTCGGACGGTCGTGGTGCTTCTGTTCGCGTGGGTCATGGTGTTTGTCGTCGGATCTGCCGGAACGGTCACGGAAATATCGGCAAAATCGATCATCTTCCTCATTCTGTCCGGACTTGCGACGGGCGCCTCGTGGATCTGCTATTTCAAAGCGCTGTCCGTGGGCGACGTGAACAAGGTCGTTCCCGTTGATAAATCAAGCACTGTTCTGACGGTCTTTCTCGCGATCATCCTCTTTGGTGAGACGGAACGTCTGGCGGTCAAGCTGATAGGAACGGCGCTTCTTTCGGTCGGCGTGTTTCTGATGATCGAAAAGAAGAAAACGGAAGCAAAGGAAACAAAACGTATTTGGCTGCCGTACGCTATCGGTTCGGCCGTTTTCGCCGCGCTGACCTCTATTTTGGGAAAGATCGGCATTACTGATGTAGAATCAAACCTCGGAACGGCGATCCGCACCGGCGTCGTTCTCGTAATGGCGTGGCTGATTGTCTTCATAAAAGGCAAGGAATCCGATCTAAAAAAGCTCGACCGCAAAGAGCTTGCTTTCATTGCCTTGTCCGGGATCGCCACAGGCGCGTCGTGGCTCTGCTATTACTACGCCATACAGAACGGCGTCGTCAGCGTTGTCGTTCCGATCGATAAGCTCAGCGTTGTCGTTTCCGTCGTTTTTTCCTGGTATGTGTTCAAAGAAAAGCTGAGCCGAAAAGCGCTTGCCGGATTGATACTGATCGTTGTCGGCACTCTGGCGATTGCGATCTGGGCGTAGGAAATTTTTAACGACAAATTCCGGTTTATCTGTTAAACCCTCTGAAAACGCTGTATTTTCAAGGCATTTCGCCTATCTTGTGTTCCAACCTTATGTATTTTCCCTTGTTTTTGCCCTTA
>JAFWCS010000302.1 GCA_017534365.1 Clostridia bacterium
GCCTTTGACGGAGGCGGATTACAGCGTCGGCGGATGCACGGCGCTCATGGACGCGATCGGCGACACGATCGAGCACATTGCGATGATCCACAAATACGCCCGCCCGGAGGACGTGCCGGCCAAGACGCTCTTTGTCATCACGACCGACGGGATGGAAAACGCGAGCTTCCGCTATTCCTCCGACGAGGTCAAGCGCAAGATTCGCAAGGAGACCGAAAAATACGGCTGGGAATTCATCTTCATGGCCGCGAATATCGACGCGGTGGAAACGGCGAAGCGCTTCGGCATCCGCGAGGACCGGTCGGTCAATTTCAAGCAGGACCGCCGGGGCATGGAGCTGGCGTTTGAAACCGTGAGCAGCGTCGCCTGCAGCATGCAGCGCGATGCGGCGGTCCCCGCAGGCTGGAACCAGCGCCTGAACGAGGACGTCAAAAAGCGCGGCAGATAAGGAGCCTTATGGACGAGATCCTGAAAAAAATCAACGCGGTGATCGCTGCCAAAGGGCGGGCGATCATCGCGATCGACGGACGCAGCGCTGCGGGCAAGACGACCTTGGCCGCAGCGCTCGCCGCGCAGCTCGGCGCGGCGGTGGTGCATATGGATGATTTTTATCTGCCCCGGGCGGTGCAGCCGGCGGATCTGACGGCCGTCCCGGGCGGCAACATGGATTTTGCCCGCTTTCGCGTCGAGATTGTGCCCGCGCTGGAGACCGGGCTGGCCGGCAGCTACCGCGTCTTCGATCCCAAAGCGCAGGCGTTCGCGGCGAGCGTGGAGATCCCGGCCGGCGCGTCGGTGATCGTGGAGGGCGCTTATTGCCTGCATCCGGCGCTGCCGGATCTCTATGACCTGCGGCTGTTTGTGACCGTCGATCCTGAAACGCAGCTTGCGCGGGTCCTGCGGCGCGGCGGCGAAACGGCGCTTGCCGCGTTCCGTTCCCGGTGGATCCCTGCGGAGGAGACCTATATCAAAGCCTATGACGTGCAGGGACGCTGCGACGTGAGCCTGACCTATCCGCCCAGCGCCTCCAGATAATCCAGCGCCTGCCGCAGCTCTGCAGGCGCGCCGAAGCCGGCGCGATACAGCTCGATGATCCAGTCGCCCCGGTAGCCGGCGTCCTTTGTCGCCGCCAGCAGGGCGGAGAAATCGAAATCGCCCGTGCCGGGAGCGACGCAGTCGCGCTGCGCGGTGTGGTCGCTCACGTGCAGATGCAGCGTTTCCGCCGCGAATTCGCGATAGAAGGGCAGCGGGTCGAAGCCGGCCCGCACGGCCTGCTTGATATCAAATACAAGATGGAAGTCCGGTCCGAGCGCGGCGCGCATACGCCGCAGAAAGGCCGGGCTTTCGCTGATATGGCGGTTGACGTTTTCCTGCGCGGCGATCAGGCCGAAGGGCTTGGCCGCTTCGTTCAGTGCCGCGAACCGCTCGCAATAGAGGCGTTCCGGGATCTTCAGGGGCAGCCGCGCGCCGTGGATGACCGAGAGCTTCGCGCCCAGCAGCGCCGCAACTTCAAAATGGCGGCGATAGGCGTCCAGCATGTCGTGGAAGCGCCGCTCGTATTCGCCGAAGAACATATAGCCCTCCGCGAAGGAGGAGAACGGGTGCGCCGAAACGATCCGCATGCCGTAACCGTCGGCGATCCTGCGCAGCTCTTTTGCAAAGGCCGGCGTCGTTTCGCTCGGCGCGTTCAAAAAGATCTCGCAGGTTTTCACGCCCAGCGCACCGAGGGTGCGCAGCGCGTCCTCGGTCGGCATCGGATAAAGGCAGGAGGTGGAAACACCGAAAGCCATCGTGCGGCTCCTTTCTGGAAAAATCTTTGCATTGCGCGCGCATGCCGGCGGCGGTATAATCAGAGGGAACCGGCCGCGAGGGGAGGCGAGCGAATGAAGGAGATCCTGATGCAGGCGCGGCCGCTGAGCCGCAGACTGCTGATCGCGGGCACGGCGCTGTGCCTGCTGCTGACCGCCGGGTCCGCCGCGCTGTTTATCTGCGCGGAAAAAACGGCGGATTATTTTGCGGCGATCGCCTGGAGCGAAACGCTGCTCACCGCGGTGCGGCCGCTCGCGGTGCTGACCGCCGCAGCCGCTGTCGGCGCGGAATACCGCGCGCGCGGCGGGGTCTGATTCCATTCTAACATAAAACGCGCAATTTTGCAATCATCCGTTGACAAGGGGATCCCCCGCAGACAGCAGCGCACGGACGGAACCGTCAGGGCTCCGATCCGTGCGTTGTTCGCTTTATTTATGCGTCAGCTTTTTGATCAGCAGCAGCAGGCCGAAAATGACGGCGGCCAGCAGCAGGATCTGCAGCGCCAGAGTGATCGGCGAAAAATGCAGCGCTGCCGTGTTTTCCTGCCCCTCCCGCATGGCGTAGGTGTGGAAGACCCGCCAGCCGCAGCCGATCTCCAGCATGCATTCGCCACCGTAGCTCCGAACGGCCAGCAGCAGGCGCTCCGCTTCGCGGAAGTGGAGATAATTGACCAGCATCCCGATGAGATTCAGCGCCGCGGAGATTGCAAATGAAATCGCGATCAGCATACAGTTCCCTCCGTCATTCCCGGTTGTATTCCCGTTTGATTTTCTCGAGGATCTCCGCGTCGGCGGGGCAGAATTCATAGCCGTCGATCTCGGCCGGCGTGATCCAGCGGATGTCGTTGTGCTCGAGCATCTGCACCGTGCCGGCGGCGATCACGGCATGAAAGAGCGTCAGATGGATCGTGATATCCGGGTAGACGTGGTCGAGCTCCATAAAGATCTCGCCCGGCGCGACCGTGACGCCCAGCTCCTCGCGGCATTCCCGCACGAGGGTCTCTTTGAGCGTTTCGCCCGGCTCGGCCTTGCCGCCGACGAATTCCCATTCCAGCGCGCGCGTCTTGGTGCGCGGCCGCTGGCAGATCATGAACCGATCGCCGTCCCAAATCAGGGCGGCTGCAACCTGCACCATCAGACCTCGCTCCTTTCTTCAGAAGACGCCTGCGCCGCGCGTTTTTCCGCAAAGACGCC